>CBFDAW010000450.1:0-3598 GCA_965602865.1 uncultured Thermoplasmata archaeon | reverse complement strand
ATATCGAAAACTATAGACTATTTAAACTCCGAAATTCGGGTTAATACATCTAAAATAAATTATTAAGTGTGAACAAAATGTTAAGTGGAAATTCCAAGAAAATCTTGAGATCTATACTTATGATCTCCATACTACTTCTAAGTGTATTCAGCATAGGTCCTGGATTCTCAATTAATAATCAATTCCTCAATGATACGGCTGGAATAACGGGTTCACGGCCTGATGAAGTTGATTTATTTGGCCCTCATGTCTGGCGTAATGATTCTGATGTTCCGAAACATGAGGGGTTGGGTTTTCGAGTAAGAACGGGGGCATCATTGACCATTTATCCGGGGGTAACGGTAGTGTTTGAATCAGGAAAACAGCTATTGGTAGAAGGCATTTTGCGTATTATCGGTTCTGCCGAACGCTTCGTGAATTTAACCACGAATACTACCCCGCCAACTGCCGGTGATTGGTCCGGGGTGAAATTTGTCTCTGGTAGTTCGGGGTATATCAATCATTCGAACATTACATACAGTGCAATCGCCGTAAATCTAATTAATACGGATAATATCCAGATCACTAATTGTACATTCTATGAAACACAAGTTGGAATTAAATTAGAGGATACCAGTGATTATAATTATATTGAGAACAACTCAATATTTCTCTGTGGAACTGGCATACAGATCTATAATTCCGATCATAATACGCTTTATGATAATGAGATACATAATACCAGTGTAACCGGCCTTTCGATGGGTGTGGATTCGAATAATAATAATATCGACTCAAACCGCTTGCATAATGGCCTAGGACGCGGAATCTCTCTTTCTGGAAATGCAAATAATAATACATTTTTATCCAATAAGATTTATTCACAGCAGGGAAATGGAATTCAATGTACAGGTGCGCCTGGCAATATTTTTAGTTACAACCTAATTTATTCCAATTCAGGTAGGGGGATCATATTATACTCCGGAACACATCGGAACCTGCTCACCTATAATACTATTTACCAAAACACACACACCGGACTTTCGGTGGATGGTATTTCAAATTGCCAAATAGAACTTAATGATATCCTGGAAAATGGAAATGGTGTTTCTTCGGTGAACAGCATGGATATAAAATTGGAAAACAACACCATTAGCGCATCGACAAATTCAGACATATTATTGAGCCAACAATCAATTGTAAGTAGTGTGAATAACACTTTTGATCAAACCAAGGTCATAGTCTATGATTCTTCATTATTCTTTGTTTATTGGTATATGTTTTTGGAGACCAGAGATAAAACCGATTCGATCACTCCTGCAATGGTCAATATAACTAATTCGACGCCTGCGGTAATCGTCCCAGATATGTCGATCAATGGCAAATTAGACTGGATATTATGTCTTGGGTATATCCACAAGACCTGGGGTCAAGATACATCCATGAACCCTTACTGGGTAAAGGCGGATAATGGTTCGAAATCACTAAAAATGGGCTTTGATATGTCTGAAAAGTCAAGAATTTGTGTGGTAAAATTCACATATTACCCCGCCCCCGAGAGCACATTACCCAGTTACTTTCAATTTTCCGAAGATACCACTTTCGAAATGAACCTATCTAAATATTTCACAAGTCCGGAATCGTTAGAGTATAGGGTGGAACCTATAAATGGCGGAAATCTTACTTATGGATCATTGGATCCTAAAACTACTATATTATCCGCCGCCCCCCCAAAAAACTGGAACGGCAAGGAGAAGGTACGAATAACCGCAAGTGCAAACCTCGGTGGTGAAATAATTCGTGATACTACTTTAAAGGTCCAAGCCGTCAATGACCCTCCAGTTATTACTGAATTGATACCGAATTACAAAAAAAGCGAGAGTGCAACGGCTTGGGAAATAAATTTATCAGGGTATGCCGAGGATTATGATCTAGTATATGGTGATAGCCTTAGTTGGTTTGTTACCGATGTTAATGAATCGTTGTTGAATATCACTGTTAAAAACGCCTCATCGGTGTTACATTTTTCTCTCCAAAGTGGTGATCCCTTCGGTAATGATGAGTTAAAGGTTTGGGTGAATGATAAAATGGGGGATTCAGACTATCGAGTAATTTGGGTAAACATTACCGCTGAGAATGATGCCCCGATGCTAAAAGAAATGACGGTCTTCCCGGCAACCGGCTCAACAATTACTATTTTCAACTTCAGTGTTAAATATATTGATATTGACGGTGACCCACCAAATTATATTATTATTAAACTTGATAATAGAACATCCTATCAAATGTACGAAAGCGACAGCTCTGATAAAAATGTGATGGATGGTAAACAATATTGTTATAGTACCATCTTGGATAGTGCATCACATTATTTTTGGTTCGAATGCTCGGATGGGAATGGTGGATATAATATCACACCTAAACAAAATGGCCCGATTGTGACCATGGCAAATAAGGGTTCATTGCGCGGTAAAGTCACCGATTCCGCAACAAAACAGGAACTGGAAAACGCCAATATTACTGTAATACCCTTGGATAACCCGACTATACAATTCAATTCAACATCCGATTCGACAGGTAATTATACCGTCCTCAACCTGGAGCCAGGAAAATACAAGATCTATGCAACGGCGGAGAGATACAAAGATTCGAATGTTTATCAAAGAACCATAATTCGTGGTGGGGTAGTGATCTTAGATTTCGAACTTGCACAATTACCCGAAGATGTCAAAAATACAGCCATTACAGCAGTTAGGATCGATGTAAATCGTACAAATATTACCCAGGGCCAGGCAATCGAGTTTATAGGTTATGCCGAGGATCTTGACGGAGATGTTTTGAATTTCATCTGGGATTTTGCAGATGGTACCGTACAATTGAGCGGCCAACAGGTTAGCCATACCTTTTTTAAAAATGGAACATTTAATGTTATGCTTGCGGTTAAAGACACTGATGGTAATATTGTAACTTGCTTTATTCTCATAAATGCAACTCCCGCCCAAGTCTCAGATGCACTGGATGGTAACGGTGATTCCGAGGGGGCATTACCGGATTCAGAAACAAAAAAAGGACGACTCGATCCGCTGATCTTTTTAATCATTTTAATTATAATAATAATTATAATTATACTTGTTTTTATTTATATATATATTCGCCGACATGCAGAAGAAGAACAGCGAAGGTTAGCAGCAGCAGAAGCTGAGCTGCATGAGCAGCAATATCGCAAGTCGCAAGCGAGGCGCCGAAGAAAGCGAGAGCGAAATTTTGAATTTGTTGACCGTGAGAAGCAAAATGTGGAACAAGTTAACCTGATGATTGCCAAAATACATTCTGACCGCGCCAGTACTCGAAAAACTACAGCAAAACCAAAATCGGAATATAAACAGGAACAACGTCAAATCCAGGCACCAAAAGAGCATTAGAAATTGTTGTTTGAATCTACGTTTGATTCTGTTTTGATTTAATTTCAACTTGGGTATTCTTAATATTCTGAAGCTCATAATAAATCAGTTCTATTATAATATAAAAGAAAACTGAACAAAATAAAAGTATAATTCGCGGATAAAAAGAATAAATCAAAGTTGATATGAACAAAGCATTGGAGTTTCTGGGACTCAAC
>CBFDAW010000449.1:0-3605 GCA_965602865.1 uncultured Thermoplasmata archaeon | reverse complement strand
AAAGATTTCATTCCTATTATTTTTTTTGTAACTTATCTTGAATCTAGAGCTTCAATATTTGAAATATAATTTCCTGCTTTTGCGTATTAACAAATTAAATTTTTAGCGCAAAAGGCTTGTTACAGATCAAGATGAACCCCATAGATATCATATATATTTCTCTTAGTTATTCATCAGGAAATTTTAGATCATGCAGAGGGTTAACAATATTCATTCATGTTGCTGAATTATTTTAATTATCTATCCTCTCGATCGCTACTGGCCCGTGATATACCTTGGTATTATTTCAATTTAATAAGTAATCCACCTTAATAGCTTTTGTATTATTTAAAATCCACGATTATTCTAGTAAAGATCGAATCATTAAATCCTAATAACTGCCGTCTGTGCAAAATAATCTCCTAATCTTTGTCGTTTGGTAGATTGGATGATACTGAAAATACTCAATAAAAATATTATGAGATCTATTATTCGTAAAATATTTCGAGTGAAAACACTTAAGAAATCATGATTGTGATATTGTGATTTACCAATACGCTTATTTGGTCCTAACGCCACGACTTTTATTTTAACAAACAATTTACCCGGGGTTTGACCAAAATACCATTCGAAAAATATAAAATAGAAAATATGAATAAAAATCGCCCACCAAAATAATGCGAACCTCCAAATACCAATGAAGAGTTCGTTATACTGAAAATTTAATCCCACTATCATTATTATTAATAGAAATCCAAAAATTATACATTGTATCACACAATCTATACCAAATGCAGCTAACCGTGTTTTAAGTGGTGAGAATTTCTTCTGTTCTTCCATATTGATTGCTCGGCATAATTGTTCAACCGAAACCAGCGCACGAATCGCATCAATGCGAGTTAGATTTTCTTCTTTGTAATAAGTCAATAATAATAGAAAATCAGATTGATGAATTTTCGATAGTCCACAAGCTTTAATAATCCGTGGACTACTTGCGATTGTTACTTTTTGGTTTGTTAAATCCGCCAGTCGTAAAATAATTGCTTTTATTGCGATCTTTACGGCAAGAGTATATCTTTTTTCCTCAACTAAATTCCAAGCAATGTGAAGATGTCTATTCATGTTACTGTTCTTAATGTCTTGTTTTGGCGCCTCAGCTTTTATTCGCGGATAATTACAAACCAAGGTAAGCGTAAGAGCAAATAATCCGGAAATGTAGATTAAATCAAATATCCCCAAGCCACCAATATAACCGATGTTCAGGTCATTTTGGAAAAGTACAGGTAATCGTGTTAGATCGGCACCTATGAATACGCCAAAGGTTGATATAATGTAAGCTAAAGGTACAGCTTCAGCCGGGTATGGCAATAGAAATAAAATTGCCAAGAATGCACTGAGAAAGATCGGTAAAATATACCATGGGAAATCTGAAACTATACCAATTTCCGGATCGATATAAGATAATAAATATGTGATCAAACTAATTATAATGATCATAATAAAAATAAATCCTATGTTAATTCGCATTTTGTAAATAAAAAAGGATGAGATCACAAGGGGTATAATTACACTGCCTAAATTTACGGTGAACATTACATCTTTTCCAATAAAAAACGGGATATTGACAATGCTTGTAGATATTGCTCCGATCGTCAATAGCGCCAAAACACGCTTGTCAAGTAGGCATTTGTGGAAAATAGCTCTAAAATGCATATATCCAATGAATAATCCGGCAAAGATTAATATTGGTAACCCAAATCGGATCAGAATTTCTACGACGGTAATGAACATTGAAAAGTTCATAATACACTTCCGATTTATTTCACGCTAAATTAAAATATTTTCGAATAAATGCAAAACCTCACCTTTAAAAAGTTGGTTTTCTAAAATAGTTTATTATTAGTGTGGCGATAATTATTTTGCACTGGAAATTCGTTGAAATTGAACAATCTCCGTCAATTGTTTATCGTTATTGCCAGTGATCGCATCAAGTAATACTACTCTTGGTCCCTCTTTACCGATGATTTCCAGCTCAAAGTATGGATAATAAATCTCTTCGACATTAATAATCCGCGTGCTTGGAATGATATTACTGATCAACTTTTTTAGGTCCGAGAATTTAAACTGAGGCGCTAAGGTTTTGTCTATTACACTGCTTTGCATTATTTGTGGCATATCAACTTTTACTTTATCGAATTTTTTTGGGAACTTGAGCTCTATCATACGTTTATAATTATAAATTCTCTTGTCTGGATCTCGTTCCTGGGTTACCAATGATTTCTTTTTCAGTGCACTTAACGCACGTTTGATCTTGGGGGTGGGGATATTAATCTCGTTTTGAATGTCCACCACATCGTTGCTACCCCAGGTGTCTATTGCCGCAAGAACTTTAGCTTGGTCGGCTGTGAGCCTCATAAGCGTGGAAACGCCCTTGCTACGTTTTAGAAAATTACCAACATCCGTTATGATCTCACCGGTGACCGGGTCCCAGTATAGAACACCTTGATGCTCCTTGGCAAATATACTTCCACGCATCGTTTTGATATAGATTCGTAATAATGGTAAATAAATGGGGTTAATATTTTTAATAGCCTCTTTTGGTTTACCTAGAAGTGTGGTTTTCAATTGTTTAACTGCAAATTCTTCAATGGAGTCGCCCTTTATTCTAGCCTTAACAATCAGCGAAGTTTTACTACCTGAAGCGTTGGCTACACGAGAACCCGAACCGGCTGAGATACGGGGTTCATCGGATAGTATATCTTTGTGTTTTCGTTGTAATTTTTGGCGCCTCCGCTCCAGTAGTTCTTTTTCGCGTTCTAATTTCTTACGCTCTTTTAATAATTTTTGTTCTTTAAAATCCAATTTACGTTCCCTTTTGTCTTCAAGTAGTTTTGCAAGTTCTGCCTGTAATTTTTTTTGTTCCTTCAATAAGGACTTACGTTCTTTTTCCAGTTCATTTAGGATGCGTTTTTCATCATCCCGGCTATCCTTTTTTGTTTTCTCGATTTTTTCGGGTTCTTTATGAAGTGCTGCTTTAACCGTATCTGGCGCGTTTTTTACTGTAGTGTCCGGTGTGGTTGGTTCCAAGCCGAATACGGTGCTAGAATCGTATTCCAATAATCGTTTTTTCAGCTCAAAAACCGGTCCCGTAGTATTCAACCCTAACTTGGCACACATCGCCTTCAGCTCCTGTTTCGAAGGGTTTTTTATACGTGGTTTTGATGGCGTTGTTATAGCTGCAGGTTCCAGACCAAGTTCGCTTTCTTTCTCTTTTATTTCATGTTCCAATGCATTATCCAATACCGTAGGTTGCTTTGGTGCACCTTCAAGTGCCGGATCGGTAATAGTATTGGCGAGCTCATTTTGCAAGAGTTCAAAATTCTCCTTTGCCATTGTCAACGGGTTAATCGGGACTAATAATATAGCATTACTCAGCACAATCCGTTCATGCACGGACTCAATAAACTTTAAAATCTTAGGAAAATCGTTATTACTTATCAGATATTCTAATCCATCTAATAATATCACACTATTGTCATTAACCTTCAAATGCTCGTTTATAATATGGGCAATTTTGGTGACATTCCCCGGCGAAACCGATTTCTCTCCGGAGGTTTTACTGAGCC
>CBFDAW010000448.1:0-3606 GCA_965602865.1 uncultured Thermoplasmata archaeon | reverse complement strand
GAATATCTCATCAATGTTAATATCCCAAAGCCGCCGGTTATTCCGGAAATAAAGTTGCATTCACCTGCTAATAATTCGAAAATTACCACCACATCAATTGAATTTTCCTGGGAGGTCGTAAAAAATTATCATCCCTACATTTTATTTGACATCAAACTGGACACAATAAATCCGCCGCAAAATATCATAGAACAGAATTATACCGGCACAAAATTAAATATTGATGAGCTGGAGAACGGAAAAACCTATTACTGGACAGTTATCCCAAGGCTGGGTTCCCTGAACGGTATCTGTATCTCTGGTATCTGGTCGTTTAATTTTAACATACCATTACCACAAGCAATTTTGAAAATGCCAGAGAATAATTCTGTAATATCATCAACGCTGCCAACCCTTGCCTGGTCATTAGAATATAATGGTACCGACACAGTTACCTATGATATATACTTTGGAACGAGCAATAACCCGCCGTTGAAACATGAGAAATTAACCACAACTTATTTTGCAATTGATACCGCACTTCAAGATAACACTACATATTACTGGCAGGTCGTACCATGGGTTGGGAAATATCAAGGTTTAAGCTCACCGGTTTGGTCGTTCACTGTTAAATCAAAAGACGGGGAAATACCTAGGTTTGGTTTAGACCTGAAGCTTACCCAGGATCAAATAGAGATCAAATCTGGTGAGGTCAAATTCATATCAGCAATTGTTACAAACATCGGTGAATTGAAAGATAATTTTACGGTTTCAATTGGAATTATAAATAATACAAACTTGAATGTAGAGGTCTACAGGCAAGATACCCTGGAGATCGATTTCGAGAAGAATAAAGAGTTTTTGATAATGATAAGTGTAAAAGATGGAACAGAACTGGGGTTTGAAAATGTTACCATAATAGCTAAATCAAACCTGGCTGAAGAATATAATTTAGATATTCAAGATAGTAAAGAGTTAACGATTGAGATCTTGGAGAAGGACAAACAAAAAGACGGAGATTGACACACCGGTATATTCTATTTCTCAATAGTGGTTTTCATTATCCTATTAATAATATTCTTCATTATTGTTATAATTATAGTGCGGAAGAAATCTTTAAAGAAAGAATCTCATAATTCTTATAAACCTTAAATGTATAGACCTAATAATGATTTATGCAATAACCGGAACACCAGGTACTGGAAAATCAACGGTGAGCAAACAGTTACAAAACCAAGGATATCACACTCTGGATTTAAATGAAATCGTACTTGAAAAAAATCTAGTACTGGGCTATGATGATACTCGAAAGACGAATGTGGTCGATATAGATGGTCTAAACACCTATTTAGCTGAATATTTAAAACAGAAAAGTTCTTCGGATATGCCTATTTTTCTGGAAGGTCACCTGGCGCATCTACTGGACATTGTAAATATTGCCATCGTACTTCGCTGTCATCCTGTTGAGCTTCGGCGAAGATTATCTGCGAAGGGCTGGCAGGAGAGTAAGCTACGGGAGAACCTGGAAGCTGAAGCAGTAGATACGATTATTATCGAAACTATGGAAAAATACAGTGAAGATAAAATATTCGAAATTGATACGACCAATGAAAAACCAACTAAGATCGTGGAAAGAATATTAGAGATAGTGAATGGAAACGCCAAAGGCTATGAACCCGGTAAGATTGACTGGTCAGAGGAGATACTGAAATGGTTTTGAATCATTATAGAACTAAAGTAGATAAAATCCTTATTCCAATGGCAAGAGGATTTTCAGGTCTACATCCCAACACGATCTCTGCGGTCTCGGTAATTTTTGCATTATTAGCCGGTGTGGCATTTGTATTCTCAGATCAATCGCTTATTGAAGATCGATTTAATCCGGGGCATTATTTCTACATAATGCTTGCCATCGGCAGTATTTGTGTATTCTTAAACGGTCTTTTTGACGCGGTGGATGGTCATGTGGCACGCTTGACCAAGCGGTCGTCAAAGCGTGGTGATCTTTTTGACCACGCCCTGGATCGGTATGCGGACATTTTTATCCTGGGCGGCATCATGCTGAGCCCCTATTGTGATACCTCTTTGGGTGCGTTGGCGATTATTGCAGTTTTGTTAACAAGTTATATGGGCACACAAGCTCAAGCATTGGGCTGCGGCAGGGATTACAGCGGTATTTTAGGCAGAGCCGATAGATTGGTCATTCTAATTATCGCACCATTGCTTCAAATGGGTGTAAATTATTATTCAACCTCGGCTCAGTTACCGCTGCCCGGGATATTACGATTAACCATTTTGGAATGGACCATGATATGGTTCATTATTGCCGGAAATGTTACGGCAATACATAGAGGTATCCACAGCTGGCGTGAGCTACGGGATCTCGAAAAACCACAAAAAACTCTAGATCAATATTATAGTATGATTGAAATCCAAAAAAATAAATCAAAATCTCGGCGTAAAAAATTGGATAGAGTAAAAACCAAACATACGTTGAAGGATAGAAAATATAAGGCGAAACCGACTAGGAAAATTAAGACAATTTTACCCAAACAAAAACGTAAACCAATCAAGTTAAAGACAAAAGGAAAAGGAACCAAGACCAAAGCCAACGCCATATCGAAAAAAGCTAAAACCAAAGCAAGACCACTTAAATTAAAAGCAAAAAGAAAAAAGACTAAGCTCAAGATCAAAGCCAAACCGATTAAAACTAAATAATACTTTCCAAAAATGCAATTTTTTAATCCTGACCGTTCCACAATACTTAAATAATTGTCTAACAAGTGTTCCAATCATTATTTTAATAGAGAGAAGGATAAAATTTTAATTAGAACTTGAAAAAAATGGATTGAGTATGAGGGACGCCACCTTTTATCTCATCCATCATCAAAAGTGGAGGGCAGAAATGGCATGGGCAAAAAGAACAAGTTTGCAATATATATTGGGTGAAAATGTAGTATGGTACTTTATCCTAATTGCAATATCCATATCATTAATCTTTAATGTAAATTGTATTTGGGTGCTAGATGATGGCGTGAGCTTGAAAGATTTAATAGAATTTGATGAACCTGACCAAGTAGATCAAGTTAACCAAATCCCACAAATAGTACTCCCTCCACATACCACCCGAGCAATATCAGATTCCGACAATGATGGTTTGAGTGATGCGGATGAGGTATGGTTTGGCACGGAGTCTAATGACCCGGACACGGACGATGATGGTGTTTTGGACGGTGCCGAGGGTTTAACCCCGTCAAAAAGCGCAACGGACCCTGCTAATGACCCGGACGGTGACGGGGTTAACAATGCAAAGGATGCAGACTCGGACGGCGACCTGATCCTGGATGGGACCGAAAAGGGAATAACTACGACGGATTTGAACCTGAGCGCCACCGATCAAAGTAAAGGCCATTTCGCTGCTGATTCGGATCCCACCACAACTACGGATATGACCAAAGCGGATACCGACGGTGATACACTATTGGATGGTGACGAGGATCGGAATGTAAATGGTAAATACGAGCCGTCAAAAGGTGAAACTGACCCGAACTTCAAGGACTTCGATAATGATGGGTTACATGATGATACCGAGGATTTGGATGATGATAATGATGGTATGCCGGATAA
>CBFDAW010000447.1:0-3609 GCA_965602865.1 uncultured Thermoplasmata archaeon | reverse complement strand
ATGCAGATTACTATCCATTTATGAAATATAATGGATGGTTATATCCAAGAAAACCAAAACTTCATAATCTTGCTGAGCACTGTTATGATGGTAATTATTCACTCAATTGGTTTGCAGTTTCGTTGATAACAGAATATATTTTGGAAGAGAGTAATAATACATTGTTTACCTCGTCAAATGAGATATATAACGGATCAAATTTATCTTTTAATTTCAGTTATAAAAACAATGGTACCTATTTTTATAGATTAAAATCGTATAATTCGAACTTCACTAGTGATTGGTCAAATATTGTAAATATCACAGTTGATTGGCCGCCTATTTCACCAACAGGTCTTTCTGCAAGTAATCCTATGGGGCATAATATTACATTGACTTGGAATCCCAATCCAGAACCGGACATCAAAGGATATCATATATTGAAAAATAACACTGGTAATGGTTCATCTGGGCCGTTCCATCATATTAAGACAATGAATGAATATAGTACTAAATATGAAGTGACAAACCTTTCTGAGGAAACAACATATTATTTCAGAATTATAGCTTTTGATAATTTACTTTCTAATTCTACTTATTCAAAAGTAGCTTCTTCAAAAACATTAGATGTAACTCCACCAAGTAAGCCAACAGGACTTTCCAATTTTTATATTTCAGGAACTCAAGTAGATCTTACTTGGAACGCTAATCCTGAAGCGGATATTGCAGGATATTCAATTTATATGAACGACACGGGTAATGGCCCAAATGGAAATTATATTCTGATCGATACAGTAATACTTGGATCAAATTCTTATAATGTATTTGGCCTTAAAGAGGAAATTACATATCATTTTAAAATTAGAGCATTTGATGAGGTGCCAAACAACTCATCATTCTCCGATGTACTATCTGTTACTACACTCGATAAAACAGCACCGAAACCACCCTATAATTTAATAGCCAAAGCGGTTTCAAATGATCAAATCAATTTATCTTGGAACCTTGATCCCGAGCCAGATCAAGTTGGATTTTATGTCTATATGAATGATACCAATAATCATGCATATGGGACTTTCCATATTATTCAAACAATTATAGGTTCAGAGAATTCATATGCTATATCCGGACTTTTAGAACAAATTTCTTACCATTTCAAAATTAAAGCCTTTGATGAGGTACCAAATAATTCATCTTTTTCTAATGTTGCGTCAGCAACCACATTTGATGTAACGCCACCCGATAAACCAACCGGGCTTATCGCTACTGCTGTTTCTGATACTGAGGTAAATTTACAATGGGATGAAAACACTGAGTCTGACATAGAAGGTTACCTTATATTTATTAACGATACAAATAACGGTCCAACCGGAGATTTTCATCTCATTCACACAATAGTTGGTAAAAATACTAACTATAAAGTGACCGACTTAAATGAAAAAATTACTTATTATTTTCGAATTAAAGCCTATGATGAAGTACCAAATTACTCGATATTCTCAAAAGTAGCCTCGGCAACTACACCTGATCTGACACATCCAAGTGTACCGACAGGGCTTATAGTTTCAAATCCAACTGAGAATAGTCTTACATTATCATGGAATGCTAATCCAGAAAACGATGTGATAAGGTACATATTAAACAGAGGCTCATCAAGTTCGGGACCATTTATCGAAATTTCTTTTGAGCCAATTATTGGCACTCAAGTTATTGATACTGGACTAAAAGAGGAAGTGTCATATTATTACAAAATTAAAGCTGTTGATGATGCAGATCTGGAATCTGAATTTTCCAATGTCGTCTCGGGAACCACTATTTTAGGTCAATATGCCCCAGAAATTAACAATTCTATTGATGAAATTAAGATAGCAGAGGATTCGTATAATGATCAAGCTATCAACCTTTATTATTTGTTCAAGGATAAAAACGACGAACCTTTGAACTTCAGATATAAAGGTCAAAAACAAATTAAAGTGACAATTTTTCAAGATAACGGTATGGTTATACTAGTACCTGAAAAGAATTGGAACGGTCAAGAAACAATATCCTTTTTCGCCAATGATTCAAAACTCGAAATATCAAAAAATATTAATGTTATAGTAACCCCAGTTAATGATCCACCAGGACCCGCGTACATTGTTACTCCTGATGAGGGTATTGAAATTTATGAAAATGAAACCTTAGATTTTGAAGGCGATTGCAACGACCCTGATCTAATGTACGGTGATAAACTCACATTCAAATGGTCTTCTAATATAACGGGTGAGATTGGAATCGGTGAGCATCTTAAAGACATCCAATTACCAATTGGGATTCATCAAATAACTTTAGAGGTCGAAGATACCGTTAGGAAAAGATCTAGCACCACAGTTAATATCTCAGTATTAGCTATTATTGATACACCCGAAAATAACACTCCAGATGATAATCTACCTGCTACAAAGGGCAAGGGAGAAGATTTTAATATATATATCCTAATTATAATTCTAATTATAATAATTATTATTATTATAGGATTATTCTTGTATTTTAGAAATAAAAAGCACAAACTTGAAGCCATGGGAATACCCGAGGAAGGGCAAGAGCAGGTATTGCAGCCTGTGGAGACGAATAAGTCAACCAATGGAGTATCCGAACCAATAGGTATTGAGCCAACAACCACGTTACCACAAACGCAAACCATCGAAGATAGTGCCATAACCACCACAGGCGTACAAGAATTACTCATGCAAGCGCCGGCCACCACTTTACCCGCGCAACCGACTGTTGAACCACCGCCACAGCTGCCGCCGGCGACTAGTACTTATCCACCTGGGCCAGAACCGGAACCGTACTACCAAACTGATACACAGCCGGATTATGTACCATATCCTGAAGCACCACCTCCTGAAGTACAACCTGGACCCACACCTTTTCAAGAGCCAATAGTAACACAACCTCCTGCTGAAATCCAGTATAATGCCTATGTTCAGCCAGAAGTGCAACAGCCACAGGTGCAAGAGCAACCAATACAACAGCAGCCTACCATAGAAGCACCTCAACCTCAGCAACAAGTCACCCCAACCCCAACACCTCAAACTCCCACACCCACACACCCACAAACTCAACCTCAACAACAAACTCAGCCACTAACTACGCCCTGTCCTTTATGCAATCAACAGATTGCAGAATATTCAAACCCGTGCCCGCATTGCGGGGGTGAGCTGGAATGGGGGGATAGCAGTTGAATTTATGTCAACGTCATTGGAAAGTACCAAATAAATTGATTTCAGTTTATATCATATTTCTACTAATAACCGCAGGTTTTGCTGGGCTGTTGATTTTTGAAGGTATGGTGGATGAAGGTGATGTTTCGGCCGTTGCGCCGCTGTTCGCCGGCGGGGACGGTTCGAAGGGAAATCCGTATCAAATCTCGAATGTGACCGAGCTGCAGTGGATGGGGAACACGTCGAATTTAGACAAGCACTTCATTCTGGTGAACGACATCGACGCTTCCGGGACAAAGACCTGGAATGGAGGTGCCGGTTTCGAGCCGGTGGGAGGTATGTCAAACCGGTTCACAGGTTCACTGGATGGCCAGAGATACAATATCACTGACCTGTTCATCAACCGCGGTTCCACTGGTATTGT
>CBFDAW010000446.1:0-3637 GCA_965602865.1 uncultured Thermoplasmata archaeon | reverse complement strand
TACTCCGGTTCCTCTATTTTTTCCAATATACCTACACCAATCCGGATAAATTCCCCACCCGGTTCAGATTCATCGTATCCATTCCGGGACCTCTGAAGGACTCAACCGGACCAGTGATATCCTCGTGTACAAGCGGGTCATGGCTCGCTTTCCATTCCCCAAAATACTTATGTCCACTATATTCAAGGCTATATATATATATAGACCACATATCTAACTATATTCTATATTGGCAAGACATATATTCATTACTGGTAATTACCACTTCTGAATAATAATAAATTAGAATAGAAGAGAAAAAATTGGGAAAAGAATCTTAGATAGTAATGTAATTGTAAAAGTAGGGTAGCGGTAAAGGAGCAAAGCAATTTGGAGATCTTTGGATTATCTTTGCTATTGATAGTAATCATACTCATCGGCTTTTATATGGCCTGGAATATTGGCGCCAATGATCTTGCTAATTCCATGGCTAGTTCGGTGGGAGCAAGGGCGGTCTCATTACGAAATGCAGTGTTTTTGGGTGGAATTTTAGCATTTATTGGTGCAGTTTTTGTTGGGAGTAATGTCACTGAGACAATAAAATGTGGCATAGTGGACCCCAATAAGATCGAGAATACAAAATATATTATATATGGTTCAATGGCTGCGCTTCTCGGCGGTAGTTTTTGGATCACCATAGCCACTTGGAAAGAACTGCCAATCTCCACTACACATTCAATAGTAGGCGGTATGGTAGGTTTTGGTCTTGTTGCGGGTGGACCTAGTGTAGTAAATTGGTTTAAATTAGGCAGTGTAGTCGTGAGCTGGGTAATCTCACCAATATTAGGTGGAATTATTGCTTATCTTATGTTTAAATTTCTACTAAGGTTTATTTTACGCCAAGATGATCCGTTGCAAGCCACGAAAAATCTCGGACCTATATTTATTGGCATAACTTTCATGATAATTAGCTCTTCTATACTTTTAAAAACACCTTTGGGCAATAGATTAGGATTGAAATTTGAATATGTAATAGGATTAATCATAATTATTGCAATTATATCAACAATTGTTGGACGATTAATTCTAATGAGATTTTTTAAAAGAATAAAAATAGATAAAACTGCATTAAAAAAAGAGATATACATAAATGTTGAATTAATCTTCAGCCGGCTCCAGCTCATGACCGCTTGTTATGTAGCATTTGCATTAGGCGCAAACGATGTTGCGAATGCCATTGGCCCGGTGGCTACTGCGTTCTCTGTGGAACTCAGTGGCACCGTAGGTACAGAAATTACAGTACCTATTTATCTATTATTTCTTGGCGGAATAGGTATCGTCGTAGGCATGATGACCTGGGGATATAAAGTAATTAAAACCATCGGTACTAAAATCACACATTTAACCAATACCCGTGGGTTCTCTATCGAATTTGGCGCGGCAACGAGTGTATTATTGGCATCCAAGATGGGTATGCCCGTATCCACAACACATGCGGTCGTAGGTGCGGTGGTAGGTGTGGGTTTAGCCAGGGGCTTGGAAGCCATTGATTTAAGGATCATAAGGAAAATAATTATTACTTGGATAGTTACTGTACCTATAGCGGCTTTTACTGCTGCAGGGATATTTTTATTATTATTGAATCTATTATAAGAAATAAAAAAATTGAATAGAGGTGAATAAGATGGTAGGAAATAATATCCATACCCGAACGCCAATATTACAAACATTGCGCAAGTCACCATTTGCCGGTCTACAAATACACTTTAAATATGTGAAATTGGGAATTAATGCTTTGGAAAAAACCGTTAAATATTATTTGCATCAGGATTATACTAATTTTAAAAAATATGCGGAAAAAGTATACAAATATGAACAACAAGCAGATCAGATGAAGGGGAATATTCGCAACCATTTACCAAAATTTATCTTTATACCTATAGATAAACGTGATTTTCTGGAATTATTAAAAGAATCCGATGCTATTTTAGATTCGGCAGAGGATATAGCAGTACTCATGGATATGCGAAAGACCAAAGTGCCAAATGAGATGAAATCCAACTTTCAGGCGGTCATGAAGAGGGCGATTGAAACCGTAGAAACACTTGGACAGGCGATGGAGATGTTCAAGATAATGTTGGAGACCTCATTCGGCGGTAAAACACGACAGGATATCAAGAACGTAATCCATGATATTCATAAACTCGAACATGAAAGCGATCTCATCGAAAAGAAGATTTCCAAACAATTATTCAACGATAAGAACCTGGACTCCATTTCAACTATACATTTATTGAAAATAATTGACCGGATTGGTTGCATTGCCGATCATGCGGAAAATGCAGCCGATAAGATCCGAGCTATGCTTGCTAAATGATTCCGGTAATGTTGAATAAATTCAATTATTTATTCGTTCGATATCACAATTCGCTATGGATGTCATCAAAACTGCAGTGGCATAACTGAACATAACCCCAAATACCAACCCGGTTAGTAATCGAATAACATTCGTACTTTCATAATTAGTCAACGCCTGTAAAAAACCATCGATCGCAATCGGAAGCGCACAAAATATTAGGATCAAAGCTACAATTAATCTCCGGTGTTTGAATTTTTCAATTGTAAATTCTTTAAACCAAAGATTCAAAAATGCTCTAGTCGGTGAGAGAGTAGTATTTACAAAAAATACCAACGCTATCCCGATGTTACACCCTAAAAAAATCCCCACATCGCGGCTGTAGACCGGCATCTGGTTACCATTTATTATAAACGACCGCGTATAACTCTGATGGCAGTTTAAATCTCCAAGTGTATATACCATTCTCTGAAGTATCGGTAATTCGTTCCATAAGTGTGAATAATCTATCATATTTGCGTTCCCATCCAGGTTTACCACCGTCCCCGGCGCCAAGCTTGCCGGCGCCAGATAAAGCAGCACGCTCCAAGTTAAAGATACGATCAATAAAACCAAAGGAATTCTAAATAATTTATTCATGTTCAAGTGTCCTTTATTTAATTCAATTATCTTGGTTTATTCTTGAAATCAATATCTGAATATTTAAAATTTAACATTAATATTAACTCAGAAAGTTTTATAGACTTTCAAATATTGAAGGTATAATATGGTAGGCATTACAACCCAAGTGGCAAGCCTAAAGCTGAAAAACCCGATAATATTAGCCTCCGGGATTCTCGGTGAAACCGGAAAGACCTTGGAACGAGTTATCCACGCCGGTGCGGGGGCGGTGGTTACCAAATCCATTGGCTTGGAGCCGCGCACCGGTCATCAGAATCCGACCATTGTAGAGCTTGATTACGGGTTACTGAATGCAATGGGTCTACCAAACCCTGGCATCCATGCCTATAAAGAAGAGCTTGACCAAATCGTTAATAATGATGTGCCGGTAATCGGCAGCATTTTTGGTTCAGATGAGAGAGAATTCATAGAACTAGCCGGTATTATAGCCAACCATGGCGTTGCCGCAATAGAGCTCAACCTCAGCTGTCCGCATGTTGCGGGGTTGGGTGCCGAACTCGGGGCGGAACCAAAGCGCGTGAAGAATATTACCAAAGAAGTCAAAGGTGCGGTTACAAAACCCGTATTTGTAAAGCTTACGCCGAATACCGCGGATTTTGTGGCGCTTGGCAAAGCAGCAGT
>CBFDAW010000445.1:0-3645 GCA_965602865.1 uncultured Thermoplasmata archaeon | reverse complement strand
CAAATAACTTTAAAATAATTGTAGTGTATACATTTCTATCTGTTTAAGTCTCTAATATTGACCGGTGGTGCGGGCACGCTTTTTGACAATCTCAAAATATGTGACCAGATTTATATATCACTAATATTATATAATTAATAGAATAAATTGTGGCTCATTAATGTAAATCGATAACATCTTAATGGAAAGTCAAGATTAACTTTAATAATTATAAGAAATTATTAAATAGTTGGAATAATATGTATATTCCAACTAAGACAATCAGGGGAAGAATTGGAAAATGAGAAAAGATACTATAAAAAGAAAAAGGGGAGAGGATAAAAAGGATGTTAAAAATTACTTTTTAGTTTAGGTGTGAGTAATATTGAATGAAGTGTGGTGCGCTGTAGCGCATTAACTATAAAAAAAAGGTGAGGAGCGTTAAGAAGGATATTATCCTTACTTTTATGAAAAGAGAGATTTAAAATTGGAGGCGAGAATATGAAAAAAAGAGCAATTGGAAAAATTGGTGTGTTAGTTGTTTTGGTAATGTTTATATTAACAAGTTTGTCAACCGCAGTATTTGCATGGAATTGGGATAATGATGGGAATGAGCCAGGGGCAAATGATTTTTTAGGAACGACAACTAATACGGATTTAAGGATCAAAACAAATGGAAATCAGAGGATGGTTGTCAAAGCAGACGGCAAGATCGGCATTGGGACTGCGAATCCTCAACAAATGCTGACCTTAGGTTCGGGGTCAAATTTTGCAACCGAGATGTCTCCCCCCACAGGACTTGAGGGAGAGGCAACCTCAGGAGGGAGCTTAACAACAGGAGAGTATACTTACAAAGTGGTTGCTTTAGACAGTACAGGTGGAGAAACAACATGGTCAGATCAACATACGCAATTTATTAATAATAGTTTAGGTGAAGATGCTGTTGAACTTTCTTGGTCGCCCGTTCTCGGTGCTGCTTCTTACCGAATTTATGGAAGAGCAGTTGATGCCCAAAACCAATATTGGACACCAGATCCTCCAACTGATACTTTTTATACTGATGATGGTACTGATGGGACATCGGGAACCCCACCCGATATAACAACTGCTTATGTGAACAAACTCACAGCCTCGGGTAATTCCTGGATTAACGGTGGTAATGTTGGTATTGGTACGATAAATCCAACCAATCCCTTGGAACTTCTTTCTACAACCACACCACAATTTAGAATAACACATACTGCCGCGACCGACTATGCTACATTTTCCGTTGATACCGATGGTCAGCTTGATATTACTACTGTTGATGGAGAGGCTACTGGAGGACACATATGTTTAATGCCTGATGGAAATGTCGGAATCGGGACAATAAATCCTGGTTCATATAAGTTAAATATTGCAGGCAGTATGTATGCTGATACAGTTAACACAGGGTATGGGAATAATGAGCTTTATGCCATGAACCAGAATGTTCGGACTACCGACCCCGTGACTTTTGCTACAGTTAACACAGGGTGTGGGAATAATGAACTTTATGCCATGAACCAGCATGTTCGGACAACCGACTCCATAACTTTTGCCACAGTTGACACCGGTTATGGCGCATGTGAAATCGGTCAGGATCTTCGGACAATCGACCATGTAATTTTTGCCACAGTTGACACGGGCACAATTAACACCGGTTTTGGCTATTGTCAAATCGGTCAGAATCTTCGGACAACTGACTCTGTAACCTTTGCTACAATTAACACAGGGTGGGGGAATAATGAACTTTTTGCCATGAATCAGCATGTTCGGAAAACCGACCCTGTAACTTTTGCTACAGTTGAGACGGGCACAATTGACACCGGTTATGGTGTATGTGAGATTGGTCAGAATCTTCGAACCACTGATAATGTTGATTTTAATCAGATGGATATTACAGATTACTTAACAGCTTCTGGGGGAATACATGTTGGTGGAACTGGGGACCCGGGTGATGACAATTTAATTGTTGATGGCTTAATTGGCATAGGGAGGAGTCCAGTTGGTGGTGGTGGTGGTGCTGATCGAAAATTGGATTGTGCTGGACCAGTGAGAATAGGAGATGATTCTTGGTATCCAAGCAATGATGTAGGTCTTTCTCTTATAGCAAAAGATAATACCCAGGACACAATTCCTTTAGCGATATTGAATCCATCTGGAGATCATATCTTATATGTCCGTGGAAATGGTAATATCGGTATTTCTAACTACAACCCGGACAAAATGCTTCATATAGGTTCAAATGGTATCGCATCTGGTACTATTAGATTTGAATCTAGTGATGGAGATGAGGTTGATCTTGGCATTACGAATTCAGATGATTTTTATATTACAGGTGGCAATGTTGGTATTGGAACATCGACTCCAGATCCATATCAACTAAAGGTTGAGGGCGATATATGGGGAAATACAATATATGGATATTCTATTGACACAGGGCATGGGAATAATGAGCTTTATGCCATGAACCAGAATGTTCGGACAACCGACTCCGTAACTTTTGCCACAGTTGACATGGGCACAATTAACACTGGTTATGGTGCATATGAAATCGGTCAGAATCTACGAACAACCGACTCCGTAACTTTTGCCACAGTTAACACGGGCACAATTAATACTGGTTATGGTGCATATGAAATCGGTCAGAATCTTCGGACAACCGACTCCGTAACTTTTGCCACAGTTAACACAGGCACAATTGACACCGGTTATGGTGTATGTGAAATCGGTCAGAATCTTCGGACAACTGACAATCCAACTTTTAATAGGATTCAAATTTCTGATTATGGCTATGCATTAGGTGGATTTCATGTTGGCGGTACATCAGATCCTGGCACAGATAATTTAATAGTTGACGGTAAAGTTGGTATCGGATGCAGCCCAGGAAGCGAAAAACTTAAAGTTCAAGGAGATATTTATGCTTCGGGTAAAATATCATGCCCAGGAACGATTATTAGTAATTGGGCGAATATTGGGCTAGCGGTGACTGCCATATTAATGTCAGTAGTGAAATATTTTAGAATTGACCATCCACTTGATCCTCAAAATAAAAATCTAACCCATGGTTGTCTTGAAGGTCCCGAGCACGGTGTATATTACAGAGGAAATGGAACACTAGTCAACGGTACTGCAACTATAACTTTACCTACTTATTATAATGCACTAACCATGAATAATACATATACTGTTATGTTAACATCAAAAGGGAACACAACATTTGATCTGAGTTATGACTCATTTAATGAAACAGCTTTTATAGTTTATGGATCAGTGCAAACCGGTGAATTCGATTGGTTAGTGCAAGCAACTCGAGGAGATGTTGATCCCTTGGAAGTAGAAACGGATAAATAATTAATAGTCAAGTGATTAAAATAAAAGATCTGGTAATCTATGGATAACAGCTAAATATATATTAAATCTTAAACTATTTGCATAATTAGGAAATCTTATTCCATAATCAAAGATATATTAATGTAGAATTTGAAGGCTTTGGGATAAAAATCATGAAAAGTTCTTTTTGCATGATTATAATTCGATTGATTTTATACTCGGCGTCGTAAATGATTGCGTATAAATAGTATTACTTTAATATAGGTATTGAGGTAAAGAACATGCGCAAATTAAAAATTCGTGACGCCGATA
>CBFDAW010000444.1:0-3654 GCA_965602865.1 uncultured Thermoplasmata archaeon | reverse complement strand
ATTATCTTCAAGAATACCTTGGGGTAAGAAATATATGTTCGGGCATTTCTCGTGTTCTATAGGAGCTTCATTTGTGTCCAGGTATACATCGTATGATAGAATTTCAGCTCCTTCGTACTCGAGTGACCATTGCAGAGTTGGTTTGGGTGATCGTATTATTGAGCCGTTTTCCGGAGATATTAATTTAACTTTGGGATACGGAACACTGGTATTTATGCTGAACGGCCACACACCAGACAAGCAACAACCTTCATATTTTCCCCGTTTAGGAATTATTGTCCAGTAATAGGTTTCTCCATCGATAAGGTCATTAACTATGAGGCTAGTATTCATAATTCCAATTTCTTTGGTTGTATTCGGAGGATTGACCGTATCTAAATAGACATCATAGGTCACATTTAACAAATTCTGACTTTCAAGCCTCCAGATAAGTTCCACGGATGTTGTTGTGATGATCGAACCATTCGGTGGACCCCAAAGTTTCACTTTTGGTATAAGTGCCTGGAGCCATGTATTGACCGTTATTTGGTAAATATCAGATTCGGTTGGTCCGTTACCCGCAATATCCGAGGCACGCCATTTGATCCGATTACCGGTACCATTGGGGATAACAAGACTAAGAGTTACATTAATTTGTGATCCGTCTTCAAGCCCCGGCATAAACACCCAGGAGCCCCAAGTTGAACCAGAATCCGGTGAAAGCGCATACTTGACCGTTGAAGCGTCGACACCCGATATATTGTCTAATATAGTGATTCCCACCTCGACTTTTTTTGTTGGTGATTCATAATCAACTGAGGGTTGAGCATTGGAAAATATTACATTCTCGGTATAAAAAGTAAATAACTTACAACTACTTGGAATCTCAATATTATTTGCATTATCTATTGCACGTGATTGAATATTATATTGAATTCCTGAAGTCCAGGTTATTGAACTAGTATTATATGACCACTCAGTTGTACCTGATGCCGATAACCATATTTCTTCGGTGTTCCATTTTGAACCGTGCCAATATTTATTGTCACTCAGTTTTTTTATCGCAATCTCTACTTTATTTAGCGCCAAACCATCTATTGGATCATATGCTTCACCAGTTATTTTATCCATGCTATTATAAAAAGTATCATTTGTGGGATGGGTTATTGTAGATTTCGGTAATTGTGAATCGATTCTAAACTTCCACGGTTGAGTGTAAAAGCCCCAGTCGCCATCATCATCCTTGGTTCGGACCTTCCAGTACCAAGTACCATCTGGGAGCACTGTATAGTTACTTCCTTCTGGAAATTGCCAGATTTGATTTGTGCAGTTTTGCTCACTGGTATTATAATCTATACTCTGAAAATCAAAATTATCATCAATAACTACTTGAAAGGCTGCTTGGGACTTGGAATCTAAATCGGTAAAATTCCAGGTGAAAATTGGTGTATTATTATTTAAAATACTTTCATTCACCGGGTTGGTTAAATTTGTCATCGGTAAACAATTATATGTAATCGTAACATTCTTCAGCCTTGGCGAATCCGGAAAAATAGTACTATTTAAAAATGCTTTATACTGAAACCATCTATGTCTGTAATGTCCCAGCCATATATTGGTCGGTGTTGAATTATAACAAGTCGCAGGTGTACCGTCCGGACCAATAAAAGTAGTATTGTATAACTTCGACTCGTTACATGCCGTTCTAAGTTGAAACCTTACACCCGTATTTGGGGATATATTTGCATCCCAGGATAAACTTTTAAATGAGCATTCTGCACCTGTATCATACGGTGTTGAAACATATGTTCCGTTTAAACCTGTTAAATTATGTTTATAAACCCAGGTGTCATTATGATAGCCAAAAATAGTTTCATTTTTAACTCCACCAAATAGCAGTACGCAATCTGTACCGTAAATAGATGCCATTTTGGGAGAAGTTCTACTCTCCGGGTACATAAAACAATTAGTAGGTTCAATCTTTGTCCAAGAATTATTACTTAAATCATATATCCAAGTATCATTATGATAAACTTTAGGAGGATTACCTAAACCTTTCTTTCCACCATATAGTATAACTTTATCGTCACCGTAAATAGATGCCATTGCATGACCCATCCTATATGGTGGTTTTTTGATTGTGATTTTTTTTGTCCAGTTATTTTCACTTAGATCAAATACCCAGGTTTCCATTGAAGTATTAGTTCCACAGAAACGATTACCGAACAGCACCACTTTATCATCACCCCAAATTGACGCTATTTCAGGGAACCACCAATTTCCATATGGATAATTTGATGGTTTGCTGACGGGTGTTATATTTATCCATGTACCATTACTTGAATTGTATATCCAGGTATCATTTAAATAAGGCTTTTTTTCATAACCACTAAAAAGTACTATCTTATCCTCACCCCAAATTGAGGCCATTGCATGACCAGCTCTAGGACAGGGTTCCGAGCCGGTTAAGTTATTTTGTGTCCAGGTATTATTGATAGAATTATATTCCCAAGTGTCATTATAAAAAAACCAACCAACACCATTAACAAATTTTACTCCACCAAAAAGAATAATTTTATCTTTACAAGATATAGATGTTAATCCATGGTGATATCTTATACTTGGTGCTCTTTTTTGAGTTTTGTTCGTCCAGGTATTTTTGCTCAGGTCATAGATCCAGGTATCATTATGGTTGGTACCCATATTTATCATCGAATAACCGCCAAATAGCATGACCTTATCATCACCGAAAATTGATGCCATAGCATGACCACCCCGGGCATGTGGGTAAAACGCTGGTGTTTTTTCGGTCCATTCGTTGATATTTGAAAAATCTAATCTTAGCTCTGCATCCTCACCAATACCCGCAATTGATAAATTATTTAATACTCCGTTATTAAAATCTGCTTCTGAGGTTTGAGTCCAGGTGGAGGCTGCTTCTGAGATGGGTATCTTGAAATTTGAAGGAATCATAATTGATAAGCCTGAACATACTAGAATTAAAATCGCTAATGTTGACCCCAATTTATGGCTCACAGTTTTCTGGGTGACCTTTGATTGAGAGTTTTCATGCAGAAATTGACCCCCTTTACATATATATTAATATCTAATTCAATGTATATAAGAATTTGGTAAAACAAACTTATTGCGGTTCCGGGTTCTTATTTCAATGTCCACTCACTTCTTTATCTTGCTCTTGAGGGTTCGCATTATCAGTTTCCATAGGCTCCTGGACTGACGCCTGTTGTTGTTTTGGCACAGCTTCGGGAGCAGGAACCGCTGGTGTAGGTATAGACGTGGTAGTTGCAATTATAGGTACCGGATTAGCCCCACCAGCCTCGGATTTAATTGTTTGACTCTGCGTCGGCGGTAATTGCGGCAGCCTTGCAACTTGCGGTATTTGTTGCGAAGCAGGAGTTTGAGCAGTCGATGGTGAACTTGCTAAGATGGGTGTTGTAGAAGTTGAACCTGTTGACTGCTCGCCAACATTAGCTGCTGCCGAACCGGGTAGCTTTGGAGTAGTAGGCGTCATCACGGAAATCACAGCAGTGGGAACCTCACCGGGCTTTACGGTTACCGCATCTTTCGTTGATTTTTTCTCTTTATCACGCTTTCTTCGATTATTAACAATGATTACCAATACCAGAATAATAATGATTAGAATGATAATGAATA
>CBFDAW010000443.1:0-3654 GCA_965602865.1 uncultured Thermoplasmata archaeon | reverse complement strand
TTTGCCTATTGCTAATCATGTTAGTCACTCCATGTGCTAGTGAGTTCCTACATAATAATCAGGACATGAATATTTTAAATATTACTGAACATAATGACTCAATTCATCACAACACAGATTATCCTGACTCAGCCCAAAACGGTTTTATTTTCCCAAATACAATCAAGAATTTCCACGGGATATCAGTGGATGATAATTGTAATGGTATCGAGGATTTTATCGAGATTATGGCAATAACATATACAGCGTATGAGTATATTGACACATATATTAGTCTTACACAACCAGCAGCTGAAGATTTAATACATGAACTCGAGGCTCTAGGTTGTAGGATTATTCATAGGTTTTCAATAATCGATGGTATCGGTGTATCAATACCTGTTGATAAATTACAGGTAGTGGGTCGGTTGCCAATTATTGAAATGATCCAAAGCGTCCATAAAGTAAATAAACACTTAAACCAGGCCATCCCGCTGGTAAGGGCAAGTCAAAGTATATTAGATTCAAATGGATATAATGGAATAGATGGTGAGGGAGTAACCATTGCGGTTATTGATAGTGGCATAGATGGGAGTCACTCAGCGTTCAGAGATAGGATCATAGCTTTCAAGGATTATTACCGCGATAATGACGATCTTAACCCTAACAATGGAATGGATGCAGTAGATTACGACTTCCATGGTACTATGTGTGCAAGTTGTGCAGCGAGTAGCGGATCATATAAAGGTGCGGCACCCGGAGCGTATATTATCTCTATCGCAATTGGTGATGATGGAATAGATATGGCCCAAGCAATTGAATGGTGTATCAATAACAAAAATACGGATTTCAACGAAGATGGGGATTCGGATGGACCAGATATCATTACATTGAGTATGGGCGTAGGTATAAACCAACAAAGTTGGTTGGACAGCTTTGCAAATAATGCAGTAGATAATGGTATAGTGTTTGTAACTTCAGCGGGCAATTTTGGCCCGAACTCCAATACGATCACATCACCTGCTACATCAACAAAAGTGATTGCTGTCGGTTCGGTCAAAAAAACTAAAGCAATTTCCAGTTTTTCATCACGCGGACCTTTTGGTCAGATTACAAAACCTGATGTAGTGGCCGTTGGTGAAGGATTGACAATTGCGTATCCGGGTAATCAATGGGTCAGCGGTGCGCAAGGCACATCATTTTCAGGACCAACCGTTGCTGGTGTTGCAGCATTATTATTACAGTATGACCCAGACCTTACACCAAATGACGTGAAAGAGATTCTAACAACTTCGGCAGAGGATCTTGGCAGTCCAGAACCAGATAATAACTTTGGCTGGGGTTTAGTGGATGCTGTTAATGCACTTAATAAGGTATTAAAGGTCAAATCCATAACACCATCTTCCACAAACATCATGGAAGATACCACAGTTACTTTTACCGCTAAATCCTCGGGCACTAATATTAACAAATACGAATGGGATTTTGATGGTGACGGCAAATTTGATCAGAGTACCACTGAAGGTGTTGCTAAATATACCTATACTAAGGCTAAGGACGATCCTTATGAAGCTAAAGTTAGAATTACAAATCAACTTGGGAAAACCGCGGAAAATTCTGTGGAAATTACGGTGACAAATCGTGTACCTATTGCAAATTTGGAAATCGACGAAGATGTGGTTTATGAAGATGAACCTATTACTTTCAACGGCAGCAAAAGTTGGGATACTGATTCGGATATTGCAAGTCTTGAATTCAGCTGGAGTTTCGATGATGGATTAAATTTTACAAATTTCACTAAAGAAAAAATAATAATCACACACTCATTTAACAAATCTGGCGAATATAATATAACTATGAAGGTAAAAGATGATGATAATGATGAAGATGAAAAGACCACTACAATAACTGTACATAACTTTAAACCGATAGCAGATGCCGGTGGCGATAAAATCGCATTTGAAGAAGAATTAATAGAATTCTCAGGCTTCAACACTAATGATACGGCATCTGATCTACCGTTATTGAACTATACGTGGAGGTTTGGTGATAATACAATAGGGTACGATATGAATGTAACTCATTCGTACCTGGCTGATGTTGATAATCAAACATTTGAAGTTGTTCTTACCGTAAAAGATGATGACAAAAAAGTAGATAGAGACACTATTTCGGTTATAATCCGAAACAAACCTCCAGATGTTACTGTGGGTGCCGATAAATATGGTGATGAAGATGCAATTGTGCAATTTGTAGGCACAGGAAACGATACTGATAACGATAATCATCAATTGAGTTATAAATGGATTTTCGGGGATGGGAATAATACTAAATGGTTAAATAATCCATATACCGAACATTCCTATACAATGGTCGGCATTTTTCAAGCGAAATTATTGGTTAAGGACCCCAAAGGTGCTATTGGTTATGATGAACTCAATGTAACGATCTCCAATGTACTTCCAAATGCTGATTTTGATCTTGGTGAAAATACATCAATTGAAGATGAACTAGTAACATTCGATGCTTCGGCTTCGTTTGATACCGAATCAGATAACGGTGCTCTACATTACATTTGGGACTTTGGTGATGGGATTATGGGTACCGGAAAGGTAGTCAAACATCGATATTATAAAGCATATAAATACTCTATCAAATTAACGGTGAAAGATGATGATAGTGCAACAGCAACCATTATAAAAAGACTAACCGTGGAGAACCAAAAACCTGAAGCAAAGATAATAATCAAAGGCGAGGAGAATGAGTACAGGGTTAATGAGTTAATCCGATTCTATGGAGTTAGATCTACAGATACACCTTCGGATAAACGTAATTTAACATATCAATGGGATTTTGGCGATGGTACTCATAGTTCTGGGATTAATGCTACACATAAATACATAAAAACCGGTGAATATTCCGTCCGCTTAAAAGTTGTGGATGATGATGGCGATTTCGATGAAATTAGAGCTACTATCGTTATTGTTGAGTTAGCTGAGGAAGATGATATTTTTGTGGAACCAACCGTCGAGAATATGGGAATATTTATCTATACGGGTATGGCGGTAGCTTTCATAATTTTGTTCTTAATTTTATTTTCATTGGTGATGACCTATAGGGGTAAAAAAGGTTTAGTTGGTAGATTCCAGGATAAACTTGGTAACCTTAAAAAATCGAGTGCTGACGAGGGAGAAATGGGTGGTGATGGTTGGTCATCAGCGCAACCAACGGGTATGACATCTGAGCAAGAAGAATTTTTTACAGAATTATATGGAGTCACCCCCCAGAAATTTATGCAATATGGATATTCTTATCCACAATCACAAATCCAGCCACCGATGTCTGAACAACCCATGCCGGGGCAACCTATGCCCGGGCAGCCGATGCCTATGAACGCTTCAGCACCCATGCAAATGCATCAGCCATATGGAGTGCAAGCACCAATGAGGATGCCACCAATCAATGCACCGCCAGGATTACCACCAGCTAATAACAAATCAGAAATAAAGGGTGATGATACAACTAAGCCAAGAAAGACTCCGAAAAAAAAAGACTAAAAAACAAATAGAGTATTAGAACCCAAGTTTGACACTTAGCTCCGCTAATATATTCGAATAAATGATTTGACAGGTAGCTCAAAACGGGGTGAAATCACCCCGACTTATCAAGAAAAAC
>CBFDAW010000442.1:0-3655 GCA_965602865.1 uncultured Thermoplasmata archaeon | reverse complement strand
TTGCTTGAACGGATACCACATCACCGGGTACCTGTTCGAGATACGGCGGATTAACAGTTAGTTTGAGCTCGATCCGCGGTCTGTAATCTCTATTGATAGTGAACGACCATATCTCTGACTCGGGACCTTTGACATTTCCCGCCCACGGCACCACCTTCCAGTAATATGTTCTATTATCCTCAAGAGTACCCTGGGGTAAAAAATATGTGTTTGAGCATTTCTCGTATTCTACTGGAGCTTCATTAGTGTCCAGGTATACATCGTATGATAGAATTTCGCTGCCTTCGTACTCGAGTGACCATTGCAGAGTTGGTTTTGGTGATCGTATTATTGAGCCGTTCTCGGGTGAGAGCAGCGTTACCGACGGAACAGGAACGCTTGTGTCGACGGTGAATGCCCATATACCGGACAGACACCAGCCCGCATCAGTGCCAACACTCGGAATCACGGTCCAGTAGTATGTCTCTCCGTCTGATAGACCGGTAACCAAGAGACTCGTGTTCATAAGTCCTGTCTCTTCGGTAGCGTCAGGTAGAGTGACCGTATCTAAATATACATCATAAGTCACATTCAATAAATTCTGGTTTTCAAGCCTCCAAATAAGTTCCACGGATGTTGTTTGGATAATCGAGCCGTTCGGTGGGCTCCAGAGACTCACTTTTGGATTTATTATTTCTCTTTGCCAGGTATTTACATTTATTATATATGATATTGATTCATTTGGACCGTTCCCCGCGAGATCGGAAGCGCGCCATTTGATTCGATTTCCTGTACCATTTGGGAGGATTAGATTTAGGGTCACATTTACACTTTTTCCATTTTCTAAACCAATAACTGGTTCCCAAGCTGTCCACGTATTTCCCTCATCTTCAGAGAGTATATATTCAATAGTTGATGCATTAACTCCGGAAATTTGATCTGCGATTGTAATACCTACCTCTACATCTTCTGCAGTTAACTCATCGGTTAATGACGGAATAGCATTTGAAAATGTCACATTTTCAAAATCCATTGTAATCATTCTACCAGGTTTTGGAATCTCTATATTAGTTGCATTATCAGTAGCTCTAGATTGTATATTATACTTGAAACCGGAGTGCCAAATAACTGAACTTGTACCATAGGACCACTTCTTAATCCCTGAGGTTATTAACCAATATTCTGTATCTATCCCTTTTTGGCCAGTCCAATAAAAATCATCAATCAGTCGATTAATAGATATTTCCACTTTATTTAAACCGGTACTAATTTCAGGATCGGTAGCTTTTCCCTTTAGGGTGGTTATCTTATTATAAAATGTATTATTCTTCGGAAAGAGTATTTTTGACGTTGGTGATATAGAATCGATTATAATTTTCCATGGTAAACTAAATGGCCCCCAATCATCATCAGAATCCATTGTTCTAATTCGCCAATACCAGGAACCATCGGCAATGGGTATGTTTGGGGTAAATGAAGATTTTGAGGAAATTACCTCATTGCTATCATAATCAATATCCGAGAAGTTTTTATCATCATCTAATTGCCACTGAAAAGCTCTCTGACCAGTAGAATCAGCATCATTAAAACTCCAGGTAAAGGTTGTAGTATTCTCATTAGTGCGAGCACCATCTGCCGGAGAAATTAGGATTGGGCAGTTGGGTAATAGATTATAAGTTAATGTTACATCTTTCAATATCGGTGTTATTGAAAGATTATTAGTGCTCAAATATACTTTATATTGAACGAGTTGGTCACCATCATGCCCAGACCATGGACTTACACCTGATTTGTTGTAATATTTATCTGTCTTCCCATTTGGCCCAACAAAATCTTTGGAATTTAAATCAGTTAAATCTGTGCCGGTTCTTAATTGGAATTTTACAGTAGTATTTGACGGCGAATCAGCAGACCAGCTCAATGTTAATAAATTCGCCTGGCCACCAAAATAAAACTCACATGATTCTAAAAAGCCGTTCTGATAATAACCACCACTGAATATAGTTCCCCCTATCGGATATCTGAACTGCCCCTTACCAGAACCTAAGGAGCCATATGACGTCCAACCGCTGCCGTTCATCATAGTTTTTATTATACGACAACCAGCCTCTATGACATATACATAGTTGGTTTTATTATCGTATTGAATTCCATATGGATAATTAAACTGGCCTTTTCCAGTACCTTGAGAGCCATAAGTAGTCCAACCACTACCATCCATCTTTGTCTTTACGATACGATGATTATCTCTATCACTCACATAAATATCCCCCTTGCTACTATCATAAAAAATATAGGTAGGGGTTCCGAATTGTCCCGTACCGCTACCCCAGGTACCGTACGTTGCCCAGCCGGTACCATCCATTTTAGTCCTGACTATGCGATTATTATCATAATCTCCCACATAGATAAATCCAGTTGAACTATCATAAGATAATCCAAAAGGAACATCGAACTCACCAGTACCAGAACCCGTGGTTCCATAGGTGGTCCAGCCACTGCCATTCATCATCGTTTTTACTATACGATTATTGTGCACATCAGCCACATAAATATACCCTGTGCTGCTGTCATAATTTATTCCAGAAGGTCTTAGAAATTGTCCGGTACCGTTACCCTGGGTACCGTAGGTGGTCCAGCCAGTACCATCTATTTTAGTTTTTACTATTCTGTGATTATGTGAATCGGTTATATAAATATCTCCAGTACGATAATCATAACAAATTCCCTGAGGTCTGTTGAACTGACCAATGCCGGAACCTTGAGTACCATAAGTGAGCCAAATACTGCCGTTCATATTTGTCCTTACGATACGATGGTTTTGTTGATCCGCTACAAATATTCCAGGACCTGAGAATAATAGTTTTATATCATCATTACCATTAATAAAATATATATTATCTTTTGAAATATAATCGTTTGGAGCGGTCCAGTTGGTTTGGTATATGGTAGAACTTGCAACACCTTCTTTTATTAATTTCAATTCAAAGGGCATTATTTGAAAACAAGATGAAATTATAAAGATAATCAATAATATTTGGAAAAAAGTTACTGTTCCCTTTTTTTGTTGTTTTTTAATGCCTTTAAATTTCACGCAGAAATTGACCCCCTGTTCTCATTCTTACATCAATTTCAATATATTTAATGTATTTGGTGGAACAACCTTATTATGGTTCCGGGTTCTTATTTTGATGTTCATCCGGTTTTTCGATCTGATCTTGAGTTTCAGTGGTATTCAATTCTTCGGATGTTCTTTGAAATGTTGGAGATGTGATTGCAATTGTAGGTTCCGGTATAGTTTCACTAGTTTCAGAGTCCTTTGCTTGACTTTGCGCGGGTGGCAACTGCGGCAGCTTTGCAACCTCGGGTATTTGTTGCGAAGCTGGTGCCTGAGCCGCCGATGGTGAACTTGCCAATACCGGTGTAGTAGAAGTCGTGGTTGGTAGTTCCTGAGCAACATTACCCGCTGCCGAACCCGGAAGCTTTGGAGTAGTAGGCGCCCCCACAGCAATCACAGCAGTAGGATGCTCACCGGGCTTTACGGTTACCGCTTCTTTCGCGGATTTTTTCTCTTTACGCTTTCTGCGGTTATTGACAATAAGTATCAATACCAGAATAATGATGATTATAATGATAATAAATAAAATGTTCAAAAATGTGAACAAAAACGAAGAGC
>CBFDAW010000441.1:0-3658 GCA_965602865.1 uncultured Thermoplasmata archaeon | reverse complement strand
GCATTTTCATAAGGGTTGTCCTTTTCATATAAATGGTGTTTTGAGTCGAAGAACCTCCAAAACCCGTGCTGAATCCGGTCAAGACCAATCTCGACAAACATAAAAAAATCCCAAGGTTTATTTACGAGTAAATATTTAATCAGGTCAAAACGTTTATTTGTCATTGTATGTAATTCTTCCAATAATTCATCTTTTTTATCAGTTCTGAATTTCACATCCGGGATATATTTACCTATTACCCTTTCAATTTCATTTTTAAGGTCGGGTGGATAAGTATAGTTGGAATTAATATCTGGTGTTAGGAAGCACCCCACAAGTAAACCATTGACCTTGTACGGTGGATACGATGGCGGTATACCAACCAAAATTGATTTTTTATTATATCTTCCTAAAATAGTCCATACAGTATCAAAATTAATCGCCGTTGCATTTGCAATCCACATATCCTTATAATCATTATTCTTCCGATGCTTGAAACCGTATAGTCCAAGCTTGCCCGGTTTTTTCCCGGTGGTCATGCACAGCCAGGCGGGGATGGTGATGGGTGGTATAGTGCTCCGCATATTTCCATGAACACCGTTATCTATTAATTTTGAAAGATTTGGTAGCTCGGCTTTGAATTCATCGAACACAAGTGTTGGTACCGCACAATCCAGGCCTATTACGAGCACTTTTATATCGGCTGCACCTGATTTCGAGTCTTCTTTCTTGTTACTAACCATATCGGTTTTTTTAATTACATCCTGGATTATTTTTGACTGTGAAGCGATTTTTTTAGTCATCTTATCACCTGGAATTAAAAAATAAATTTTCAAATTCTTAATTATTCAACAAACGGTTTCTTTTGGTTTTTTATTACTTCAACAACCTCTGGACGCATTATTTCCTTTGATGGAATATTTCCGATGCTTACGATCTCCCGCACCATTGTGCCCTTGAAAAATATATGGTCGATTGGTGGATGCGGGCAGATCTTATCATTCACTGGTCCACCACATACCTTACAATGAGAAAAGGATCTGAAAAAGAAGGGCTCAATCTCCAAATCGGGGAATTCCTTGAATATCTCATGAGCGTCGTATGGTCCGTAGAAATCGCCCACACCGGCATGATCACGACCCACTATGAAATGTGTGCAACCGAAATTCTTACGCATGATCGAGTGATGTATCGCCTCTTTTGGACCACCATATCGCATTTCAGTCTTCAATATTGACATGACCACATGCTCTTTTGGGTAATAATTATCCATGAGTGCCTTATAACTTGAAAGTATGACCTCATCTTTAAAATCGCCTACCTTTTTTTTACCTATTATCGGATTAATTAATAGACCATCTACAAAGGTTAACGCAGTTTTTTGAACATATTCATGTCCGATATGGGGCGGGTTTCTGGTTTGGAATGCGACGATTTTTTCCCAGCCTTTCTCCTGGAATAAAACACGCATCTCTTTTGGTTTTAAATAATATTTATCGAAGGGGTTGTTATAAGTTTGGATAAGCTCGATTTTTCCTCCTACCGCGTAATCATGCATATCTTCGGTACGTTTTACACCAGGATGATTATTGTCCGTGGTTCCAAATACAGATTGTGCATGTGATTTTTTATCGATCTTATAAATATCCTGAACATCCATAATAGCTGCAGGTTGAAAAGGACCCATTAATGCAATAGCATCACCTGGTTTTATGGTGTTTGCATCGTTTTCGGAGATATCCAATAGAATCGGAATGGTCCAAGGTAGGTCATTAGTTAATCTCGAATGCTCTAAAATTGAATCATATTCGTTCTTGACCACGAATCCCTCAAGTGGGCTGAATACCCCCTGGGCGATGTTCTCTACTTCCTGACATTGTTCTGCATTGATTTGGATTTGAAAAAATTCATTGATCTGTGCCAATGTTTTTTCGCATTTATCTACTGTCATTTCCCGTTCGATTAATTTACCGCCATGTGGCGTGATCATGTTTTCTACCTCCACTTTTTATACACTGTGTATTCAATCGATGTAACCAAGATTCCGGAGTCTTTCTTTGATCTTCTCCTCATCTTCCTTCGTAAAGCCGGCCTCATGCTCATGCTGCTCGGTGCTCGAGATAATTTGGCGAAGCACGAAGGTTACATAGCTGGATAATGAATTGAATCCTGTTCCTTCAATTTGGGTTTTGATTTTATTTGCTAATGGAGTTGGGATTGAAATTGTAGTATATTTTTTATCTGGCAAGTTTTCACCTTGTTACTTTTTTGGGTGCATTGTAATTAATTATAGTTAGATATAATTACACGCAGTTATATGTAATTATGATATAAAAATTTATCGCCATAACGACAGTGTCAACCTGTGTACCCGCAACACCGGTCAATAGAGTCAGGGACTTTTTATTGATAATTAGTCAAGAGTCCTGGCTTAATAATCAATACTTAGTCCGGAGTTTACGGATTCCTGACTCCCGACATAAGAGAGAATTCTACTACCACCAGTCAGTAGGTCGGTGGAATTCTCTCTTTAAAGAAATCCAAACATTTTCTTTGGTAAACTTATTATATACATGGTATATTTCCTGACTTGGAAATTCAACAGGGTAATTTTTAAATAAATTAGGTTTCCGAATTTGGAGATAAATAATGAAAATAAGAGAATTGGAGTATCATGATCTACCTTATACCTTGGATCGTCACACTGGCGCCTTATGGCGACCTGGTGAATTAACATATACACTTGAAAATCTTAAAAGTGCGAAATGGCGACCATTACTAAGTAAGGACTATGATAAAGACGATCAAAATATTCCCATCTTTATTTATCGGGAACACAATTATAATATAATAGTTGATTTTGCTCAAAAGTTTGTGGATTTTTTAAATCGATATGTGACTCCCGGACGAATTTACTACCATCCATGTCAAATTGCTCTAAAAACTCTTTCTATATTGGATGGATATATACTCACAAAAAAAAAAGAGTACTTAGATGTGGCAAAAACTTTTTCAAAAAAATTACTGGAGATCTCGGTCGAAATTAATGACGCATTATATTTTAAGAATAGTCATAATTGGCCACTCCATGGAGATATAGATCAATTAATGGTAGCACCATGGTACTCAGGAATGTACCAGGGACTAATTCTATCAGTTTTTGTGCGGTTATATAACATCACAAAGAACAATAAGTATTTCAAAATTTCCGATAAGATCTTTAATTGTTTTAAAAACCTAAAAGGTAATACAGAGCCCTGGGTGGTTTATAGAGATGACGAAGGATTTTTCTGGATCGAAGAAGCCCCCATGAATGTCCCATGTAATACTTTAAATGGATTCATATTTGGTATATATGGATTATACGATTACTATCTTCTAAAAAAGAGTAAAGAAAGTAAACAAATACTCCAAGATGCCATTACAACTATCAAACATTATATTTCTGAATATAGGAATCCAGGAGACATAAGCTACTATTGTTTAAAACACAAGGAAAAGATCCCACGATATCATAGATTACATATTGAACAGTTACTACAATTATATAAAATTACAGATGATGAATATTTTAGAACCATGGCGGATAACTTTTATAATGATTATCATTAATAGTATCTTTTATTTAACCTGAGTATCGGCAATTGTTAGTAACGAGGAATCAAGTTCATTAAATTTA
>CBFDAW010000440.1:0-3662 GCA_965602865.1 uncultured Thermoplasmata archaeon | reverse complement strand
GCACCAGAGATCAAGATCAAGTATGGACGGAATTTGGTCAACCCTGGGAATTTGACATTGATACCCTCGCACCGAGCTCGGCGCCGAGTGTACCAATTAATAAAGGGTTCTATAACAAACTTATATATACCTCCGGGATCGCATCGGACTTTATTCCGGGGTCAGGCATTAATAAAATAGAAATTGCAATCAAACGTGAGAGTGATAACCACTATTGGGATGGGTTGGGCTGGGTGCAGTTAACGAAGTGGTTACTTGCACTTGGAACTACAGAATGGATATATGATACGAGTTCTATAACTTGGGAATCTGGGATGCGATACGGTATTCAATCACGAGCCGCGGATAATGCCACTAATATCGAGCTTCCGGGCAGTGGTAACACATTCACGATTGATATGGAAAAACCCATTTCCAGTGTTGAACTCCCGAAGGATAATACCTGGGTAAATAATTTAGATGTGATCTCAGGCAGCTCATTTGACAAGGGCGGTTCAGGTATTAAGAAGAATGAAATTAACATTTATCAAATAAATGAAAAGAATTATTGGAATGGCACGCACTGGGATTCAGGGGAATCTTGGTTATCCCTCGACGGGTTGGCAAGATGGTCCTTAAATACGGAGAGTATCCCTTGGGCAACCGGCGGTCAGTATCGAATACGTTCTCGTGCGATCGATAATGCAACCAATCTCGAAGAAGTCGGGTTAGGAACAACATTCATGTACGATGATCAACCACCGGAGCCCATATCTATATTAATCAAAAATGGTGATGATTATACACAATCAGCCAAAGTAACCGTTTCTCTTCAGGCAGAAGATTTAGGTTCCGGAGTATATCAAATGTCATTTAGTATCGATAATATTACCTGGTCCGCTTGGGAACCATTCAACAATACAAGATATTTCGATATACCGGTGGGTGACGGGGAGAAGAGTATATATTTAAAGGTACTGGATTATGCAGGTAACATTGCAAAACCTGTCGTTGATACTATAGTGTTGGATACCACCCCGCCCAGAGAGTTGGCGATCTCAATAAATGAAGGAGATCTGTATACGACCTCTCCACATGTAGATTTGAAACTGCATGCAACTGATTTTTTATCGGGTGTTGGTGATATGACTCTTAGTTTGGATGGTATTGAATGGACCTCCTGGGAAAAATTCTTGAACACAAGATTTTTATCACTTACCAACGAAGAAGGAAAAAAATTAGTTTATTTCAATGTAAGAGATAATGCAGGTAATACTGCGGACCCGATTTTCGAGTCAATCGTTTTAGATACCAAGCCTCCATATTCATTATCGATTTCAATAAATGATGGTGCAACAGATACGAATTCAACATTTGTTAAACTTAATGTTGACGCCCGGGATAATACCTCGGGCGTTGATCAGATATCGTTCAGTACCGACGCTGAGAATTGGACGGATTGGGAGCCGTTCAGCCTTGATAGTTCAATAACACTCCCACCGGATGATGGAGAAAAGATAATTTATCTTAGAGTCAAGGATCATGCGGGTAATATAGCAAACCCAGTATCAGCTACCATCTCATTAAAAACACCTGAATCTGAAAAAGAAACCGAAACCCTGACGCAAAAAGGATCCATTTTTGGTTTGGAGTTTTGGATTCTTTTAATTATTATCATTATAATTATTATTGGTATTTTCAGCGTAGTAGTAATTTCAAGGCGCAAAAGGCGTCTTCAACAGCAATTGCTTCCACAAGGCACTCTTACCATAAGACCGGGTGCACTTTCCACACCAATAATTTCGACAGGTCAGGTACCTGCAACACTTAGGCTGGAACAATTACCTAGTAGTATAACGGGAAGTGGAGTACCACCGCCAAATAGAACAGCCACTCCTATACCCATATTAGCGAAATCCACACAATTCTCCCCCGAATATATGCCACACCCAAGTCACCCACAACAGGTACCACAACCGTTGCCGCAGCTACCACCGGCTCAGTTCCAGGAAACCAAACCGAAGGTTCAAGGAGCTGCACCAATCACCCCCGGACCAGCTGCACAAGCTGCCGTACTAGCTGCACAAGCTGCCGTACCAGCAACTACTTCAACACAAGCCGCACCGCCTACCACTTTAAATCAAGCCGCACCCATGCCAACAACAACCGGTACGCCCTCAGTTGCACAAGCTCCAGGTACTTCTACTACGGTATCAGATAACTCATCGGTAGTACCATCACCTAAGGTGTTCCAAGATCAATCCACGCCACAAACCAGTATCACAACCACGCCAACACTCGCACAAACACCCGGCTCCACTGCAGCTGCCCAAGGACCGGCGGTGCATTTACCAGGCACAATGGAACCTACAACTCAAGATACCACTACCACCCGTCCACCGGCTCGATTAGGTGGACAACAGGAATCACCAAAAAAGAAAACAGAAACAGAATAAGAAAAAAGGTTTAATTTTTAAATAGAGAATTCCACCAGTCTATTGACTGATGGTGGAAATGGAATTCTCTATTATAAGAAACTAAGAAGAAAAATACCAACATTATCAAAGGGTCAACCTGTACCAGAATTATTTACAGAATTTATCTTTTTCCTCAATCCTCAATTATAGGAAAGTATTTAAATCAATTTTGTTTTTGTTCCAATTAATATATATATTATTTAGATGTTAAAATCTAAGCAATAACTAGGAGATAGTTATGTGTGCAAAACATCTAAAACCATGTTCAATATTAGTAATAATTGTTGTTATTTGCTCTGGTACTTTAATAATCCTGCCCTCGACACCGGTAATACGAACTGTATCCGCGATGTCCACTTGGATGCAGACAACAGATATTGATTTTATTAAAGGGACTTTTGATAATGTAATAATCGTTAGTACTGGGTTAGAGGCAGAATTGAAAATAGATAGATTCTCGGGTTGGATTAATGAATCAACGACGCCAAAACCAAATTCTAAAACCTTCCATAAAATGGCATTCTTTAAGAGTACAGATAAAGTGATATTATTTGGTGGGTTTGTAGATGAAGATGATACTTGGATATTCGATTTGAGTAACAACACTTGGAGTAAAAAAAGTATTTCTTCCCCGCCAGGAAGATACGATAATGGTATGGCAGCCATTTATGATGATGATAAAATTTTGTTATTTGCTGGTTCTGCAAATATCTTAGGCTACCTTTCAGATATGTGGTTATATGACTTGAGCGATAATGTATGGACTGAAATATTTCCTTATAATCATCCCTTTGGAAGATCTTCAACTGTGATGGCATCTATTTATGGCACAGATAAAGTTGTACTCTTTGGTGGCGGATCTCATTCTGTTTATTATAATGATACTTGGATTTTTGATTTAAGTGATAATAATTGGACTAAAAAAAATACTATCAATAGCCCAAGCGCAAGAGAGCATCATGCAATGGCATCGATATTTGGTACAAATAAAGTTATGCTCTTCGGTGGGCATAATGATCTGAATTATTTTAATGAAACCTGGATATACGATCTAGCGGATAAAACGTGGGAAAATAAGAAGCCGAAAAACAAACCAAGTGCCCGATCATATCATGCAATAGCTTCTATTTGGGGAACAGATGAAATTATGCTCATGGGTGGATTTGATGGCAATGATGATTGTGATGATACATGGATATATGATTT
>CBFDAW010000439.1:0-3667 GCA_965602865.1 uncultured Thermoplasmata archaeon | reverse complement strand
ACAAGGCCGCCCTTGTAGAGAGGATAGCTAACCTGGTAAAGGATAAGAAAATTGGGGCAATATATCTTCCAAACACACGGTGGTTCCGAGGCGAAGAAGCAGGAAACAGCGAAAGGGAAGAGTTCAGTTTACAATTAGCTGGTTTAGCGGATGTATTCATTAATGATGCATTTGGTTCTTGGCAGCCGCATGTGTCAACTTATGATATAACCAACCATTTACCATCATTTGCCGGTTATTTGATGCAGTCCGAGATATTAAATCTCTATCATGTACTTCAACCCAAAAGACCATTTTTAGCGGTAATAGCCGGAGCAAAATTCAGTACAAAAATTGGCCCGCTATATGAAATATATAATAAAGTGGATAAACTAATTCTAGGTGGTGTGATTTACAATATTTACCTTTGTGCAAAATATGATGTGAAAATCAAAGGAATAAGCGAATCAGATATTGGTGCTGCTAAAAAACTTGTTGATATGGACTCTGAAAATAATAAAATCCTTGAGCTGCCATTTTTTTATGAATCCGATACCACGGAAGGTAGGTTTGAGGGTAAATACAGGATGCGATCCATTAAGGATTTTGAGAAGAGAATGGAACTTAATTACATTCTGGATATCGCTGAAAAATCATTCGAAGACCCTAATATTTCCGAGGCGATTAACTCTGCAAGAACAATATTTGTGAATGCGGTAATGGGATATACGCCACATTTCACCGAAGGCTCCGCCGCCTTGGACCGTAAAATCGACCAAAATGTGGAAGCGCGCAAGCTATATGGTGGTGGGGATACGCTTCAAGAATTCAAGGATTTATGCCCGGGGTTATACTTATCTGTTTTAGACAACTCAAGATATTATTTTTTCACCGGTGGTGGCACCGTTCTTAAAGCGATCGAAGCGGGGACGCCGTATGGCCTGGAACCCGTTAAAGCATTGATAGAAAATGGCGGCAATAAAAATTAGATATCTCATTTAATAAACGCCTTAAGAAGAAAGTGACTTTTATTTTGATTATGGTAAATTTTTGACCTGATTATGTATAAAGAGTTCGTCACAAGGTTTAAAACATAGTAATGAACCAGTTACGTATAATTACGCGTGCTATAAATTATTTATTTCTATAGAAACCTTGAAATACTGAATCAACAATTAGCTCTGTTCTTAAGCGAGGTATAATATGGCACAATGGCAAGGCAGATCAAAACGAAAAGTGTCCGGTGGCAGAATTCGGTTACATCGTAAAAAACGTACCTTTGAGATTGGTCGTGAAAAACAATTCGCTACCTTAGGTCAATATAAGAATTCAAAAATTCGCACTCAGGGAAATAATCTGAAAATGAAAATAATAAGTACCGAATTAGCAAATGTTGTAAACCCAAAGACCAAAAAATCCTCTCGTGTGAAGATCCAAACGGTTGTAGAGAACCGTGCTAACCCATTCTATGTGCGTCGGAATATCTTTAACAAAGGTGCAATCATTGAAACAGAGCTGGGAAAAGCAAAAATCACCTCACGACCAGGACAGCATGGGGTTGTGAACGCAATTTTAATTCTAAAACCATAATTTTTTACTATTAATTGGTTCCAGAAAATAATGATTTATTCGGGGCTTCGATTTTTGAGATTCACTTCGGCTAGTGCTATTCCTAAGATAATCATAGCACCTAAGAAAATGGTAATGGGTGTTAAGACCTCACCCAAAATAAAATAAGCAAACACCGCGGCGAAGATGGGTATTAAATAGGTGAATAAAACTTGTTTTGAGACCTCGTGTGCCTGGAGTACTACATACCACAAGAATGTGGCGATCATGCATGGGAAAATCGTAAGCTCAATAAGATATAACCAACCCTCGCTCGAGAGATGGACTGCCCAATCCAGGGGCTCATTGAATATAAGTGAGAGGGGGACCAATATTATTGAGCCGAAAAGCATGCCAAAACCGGCGACATGGATTGGCGGGCAGGTTTTTAATGCGGTTTTGCTAAAGATCCCGCAGATTCCGTAAGAGACTGAGGTTATGAAGATAAGGATATTACCGATGAATGTAGCATTTGACACCTCAAGACCGGTATACACTACCATCAGGATAGAACCGGTCAATGCGATGATTAACCCGGCGGTTTTTCGCCAGGTTCTCGATTCATGAAGAATGGTGATTGCAATTATTACAGTGAATACGGGCGCCGCAGTTGTGATCAAGGCGGCAATAGATGATGTGGTAAAAAGCATTCCAATATTTTGGGTAATATTCGGAATCGTCACCATTGTTATACCCAGAGCCAGTAATAAAAGCCCGTTAGTTCTGAGTTCGTCGCGGATCTCTTTAATATCGTGCTTAATAAATATATAAAAAATAAAAGGTAGAGATGCAAAAAAATAGCGAAAGTATCCTATCACTAATGGTGGAACAAATTCAAGAGTAATCTTTATAAGGGGGAATGCCCAGGCCCATAAAGTTACTGAAATTAATATGAGAAAAATCGCAGTAAAGCTTAGCGATTTATTATTATTCATAGCCTGTAATTATAGAATGAGGTTATAAACATATTTAATCTGTTGTAAAAAAATTTCAATCTTTATTTCTGAAAAATATTATAACACGAACACTGCCGCGGTGATCACCGTGGTCCATTTACCGCGTTTATCACAAATAGCCGCTTGTGAGATATTACGCGTTCGAACTATTCTTCCATCTATTTTGAAAATTTCACGTTTTTCATCGTAGTTTGAATCCACATCAAATGTGATGCCTAATGTGGAAGCAAGCATCTCGGCTGCAAGATCTTCTGCATACTCGCCGGCTACCCTCTCGCGCTGACCAAAAGAAGAGTGTTCGCTAAGGTATCCATAAAATCGTACATCCACGGGAATTGCACAGCCTATCGCTGAGGCGATTATCCGTCCGGGTTCGTTTGAGCTGTTTTTTGACATTACGGTAAAAGTAATTTGCCCGGGTTCTAATTCGGATAATCCTTTTTGGCGGCTAATAATTTTGCACCCCGGAGGTAAAATAGAAGATACTGAAACTAGATTATAGCGTTCAATACCGGCATTACGCAAGGCTAATTCGAAACTGCTAAGTTTTTCATTATGTTTTCCTAAGCCACGCGTAAAAAACACTTTCTGAGGTACAAACCTGTTATTATTGTTATTTTCAATCATAATATGGGAGATATTTTATTATTATTTAACAATTCCTTACAATTAATCGTGGAATAGAAAAAAGAATTCATAAACAATCATTTAAAGAACGATTTGGGTCTCCAGAAAGGGCTTCGCGTGAAAGGTAGAAAGAAGGTACATAACCATCTCAGTAAATTGCGACATTGGGTTACTACCGATCTTGCAAGTCTCAGGGGCATCGAATAGATTGTATCTGCTGCGGGTTCAAGTGTAGATGTGGTATTCCTTAGGTTAGCGTATGCTATTTAAAAAAGTACAAACAGTTACCTTTTTTGGTCTCTTTTACGGTGATTTTGATGTTTTGTATAGTCTTTGTGTAATTTTGTGTATGGGAAAGGTAAAATTTTTGTCAAGTCAAAAATTGACAAGTTTGTCAAGCCCTCTTTTTTTCTCTAATTTTATACTTAAACATATAGAAATGTATACACTACAATTATTTTAAAGTTATTTTTTTTTTAATTTCCAGTTCTTTGATT
>CBFDAW010000438.1:0-3672 GCA_965602865.1 uncultured Thermoplasmata archaeon | reverse complement strand
GGTACACCAAGAACATCTGCTTTATTTTCATCGAGACCATGCTCAGATAGATATCTTAAAGCATTTTTGGTCGGTAAGAAGGTATAATCTGTGTCATTATTGATCCAGCTCGAGACCATGTGTTCTCCGAGATCCACTACATTTACAAATACTAGCGGCTGTGTGCTCTTTTTTTGAAAAATATTATTAACTGCATAAAGCACCATCCGTGATATCCATGGACAGATCATCACAATAGCATCCATGGCTTCTTTTTTTATAACCGCTTCTGCCCGTTTACCACCTAGAATATTAAATGGTGGAAAATGATCTATAGGGAACGCATGGGCATACTCCATGTACATCGCAGCGTTAAAGATACTTTTTCGCAGAAGAAAGTTATACATGTTAGCTAGCATTTCACCAAGTGGATTTGCTTTGGTCATGATATCAATGACATTAGCTTGGCATTCTTTAGTATTCAGGTAATTCGCAAGTGCCTGTGAAGGTGCCATTGTACCGTTCCCACCGTTCATAGTAAAAATCGATACCTTCAAACAAATCCCCCTAGATAACCTTCAATGAGTGAATTTAATGCTTGCCTATTCTTTTTCACACTAAAAACTTTAATGAAATCTCGTAAATTAACGTTCTTAACCGCCGATTCCAGTGCTTTTACGGTTTTGAACGCATGATAGAAGCTTGCATAGTCTCTATGTGCTTGTTGAGTGCATGCATTACAAGGTGTATACTCAAAATGTAAATCCTTCAAAGTATAAAGATTTCCATATTTTTTATTGGAATTTAAGCATCTATATAGGTCAAGATTCCAATCCAGATAGAACTGCATCTTTCCACATGGGCACTCAAATGTATATTTTTCTCCAGAATAAAAAGACAAAAACTCCCTTAAGTTTACACGTGTGTTGAAGATGTCAATGTGAGTGTTCCATCGCTTTTCTTTTAATATATTATTCACCATCTTATCCCAGAACTTAAAATCTCCTTGGAGTTCAGCAATATCTCGTGCTGCTAGGTATGAAGACGCCATATTTAGTTGAGGGTAAGAAAAAATTACTTTATTAAAGCCCAAATCGCGTACAGTCTTGATAATTACTTTTACATCCGCGGTATGTCGTCTAAGAACTATGCCCGCATATGTAACGATGTTAAATTTATCCAATAATTTTTTTGCTTTTGGTATTGAATTTCTAATATTGTTCTTTCTTGTAACACCTATTCCTTTTTCATCCATTATATCAATAGAAAGCCCAACAATGTTAACATTCATTTTCGAAAGCTCAGCAGCAATATTTTCCGTTAGTAATGTGCCATTAGTGGAAATATATGATATCATAATTCCCCGTTCAGTGATGTGTTCGCAAATATCCAGGAAATGTGGATGTAATAACGGCTCACCGCCCGTAATTGAGATCATTCTCACACCATTATCTACTAAAAAATCAATTGCATATTTTGCATCCTTTAATGACACATGCCTTCTTTTGTCATTCGGAATCTCTGGGAATGAGCATGTAGTGCAAACCATATTACAATGGCTGGTGATTGCGAAAGTAACCTGTTTTGGCTCGTTTTCACCATACAAAGTCCTTATGTTCTTGAACTTTTTCTTTATTCTCACAACATCACCCCAAAGAAAATTAGAGCTAATATTACCCAAATTACCTGTTCAAGATCGCAAAGTACATAATAGATCCAAAGCGGTGCTTGTTGTGAAACTAACCAAATAAGTAATGTTTGGTACCCCCAGGCGGGGAGAAATATATACCCAACTGTAGAGATTTTACCGGTATAGACCAGAATGATGATCCAAATCGTAGCTAATGTATTAATAATATATAGAATGGTCTTCGTGTTTCGTTCGCCAATTGTATTTGGCAGTGTTCGGATTTCGTTCTTTAAGTCCATTGAGATATCTTTAAAGTCATAAAGCACGGCCATAACAAAGAACTTACCCAGCACACCTACCGAAAAGAATATCACTGCAAGATTAATGAATATCTGATTGTAAACTAAGACCACTAGCACCAGTGCAGTCCAACCAGCAGCGATAACAATGTCTTTGAGATATGGTATTTTTTTAATTGATTTTGTTTTTTTATTTGGCTCAAATGAATACAAAAAAACAAATATCGGTGCGAGAACCGAAAGGATACCAAAAATAAATGATTTACTGAATGCTAGTATTATTCCAATGATCAATGTTATTATGATCAAAAGCATAATAGAACTCTTGTACTGGGTAATGTTATTATCTTTATTTACATTCTTAACTTTATCCTTTCTGGCATCAATCAGCCGGTCTATTGCATAGCTACCAACGGTGAGCATGAAGACTATTGTAAGAAGCCGAAGATCGAAAGGTAGATAAAATATCCAAGAAAAGACTGCAACCGCCGAAGTGGAACTTAGGGCAATTATTAAACCTGTTTGGCCTAAAATTTCTATGGTCTTCAAACCAGACCACACTCCCTGATCTCTCGAGATGCTTGAAAACCATCATAAAGCTTCTTGATCTCCTCAGCATTCAAAGAAGAAAACAAAGTATTAGGATTAAGCTTTAGTAGATTTTTTGATATGGTCTCAAACCTTTCAAGAAAATAGTAGAACGGGTCATAGTCTCTTACGCCCTGGTAATAACACATATTACACTTAATTTTTTTAAAATCTATATCGTCATCTACAACACCTAATTTCTCACCCTTGGCGGGGCATCGGTAAATATCCAGATTCCAATCCAGATATAATACCTTCTCACCAGCATAACAAGGATATTTCGGTGGTCGATGATGATAGAAGTCCATCGCACCCATAAGCCCGGCGATTGGATTAATGACTTTTATTTGAGTGTTTTTTTTGATCTTAAGAATAGCCTTAATCGCAATATCCATCTCAGATGCGGAGTAATTCAGAAGTGGAGAATCACTCCAACCTTTATATGAAGATTCGAGCTTGAAATTTATCGGGTAGTCAAATTTCACTTTATCGAATCCCAGCTCTATTAAACATTTCACGAGTAGGTCGAAATCAGTAATAGATTTATTAACAAGTGATATGGCAAATACAGTAATGCCAGCATCTCTGAGGTATTTTAAGCCGTCTTTAACTTTTATATGAAGTTTCGGTACGCCCCTGTTTTGGTTGAAAATATTATATGATGAGCTTTCGAAGGAGATCCATACGGCAGAAATGTCCGCCTTTCGAAGTTCTTTTGAAAGGTCTTCTGTGAGTGGTATGGAGTTTGTACCAGTATAGACTATTAATCCTTTTTTTCGGGCATATCTTATAATATCTGGTAGAAATGGGTTCAGGAATGGCTCACCGCCAGTCAATGCCAGAACACCAGTGTTTATCTCATATAGGTAATCTATTGCACGGCGAGCGTCTTCTAAAGTAACACATCTTTTATTCTTTTCTTTATGGAATGAGCAGTATTTACATTTAGCATTACAGAAGTTCGTGATCGCAAAATTTACAATCTTCCTACCCCCGTCTCTTAAGAACAAAAAGGGGTCAGCTGAATTGATACTAGATGGTTCTTTTAATTCCCCCGACATTTTTCCTACCTCATATCACCAATGCTTTATTAAAGATGTTTTACTACAAATAAATATCTTTATACCCGAATTTCGGAGTTTAAATAGTCTATAGTTTTCGATATTATCTTAGCCA
>CBFDAW010000437.1:0-3674 GCA_965602865.1 uncultured Thermoplasmata archaeon | reverse complement strand
CCGAAGTGCAGATTGCCGAGGATTTGGAAATAATGAACAGGCTGTCCAAGAAAATTTGCTTGCCATACCTCATGCTTAAAAGACCGGATTGGGATAAATTCCCAGGGGCATTTTATTCACTAGCTGCAGATGCTCTTATGCCAAATGGTAGAACTTTGCAAATCGGCACTATACATCAATATAAGGATAATTTTTCAAAACCGTATGAAATTAAGTATGAATCTGCGGGTGGTGACCATAAATTTGTCCATCAAACTACTTATGGAATGAGTGAGCGGCTTATCGGTGCACTGGTGGGCGTGCACGGGGATAACAAAGGGATCATATTACCCCCGGCAGTGGCACCGTATCATGTGGTGCTGGTACCTATCCTGGTCAGGAAGAAACGAGAAGAATTGGACGCCGCATGTTCCCAGTTGAACGACGAGCTTTCTGCTGCCGGAATTAGGGTGCATTTAGATGACCGGGATATCCACCCGGGGAGTAAATATTATGACTGGGAGCTTCGAGGTGTACCTATCCGTCTCGAGCTGGGACCGCGTGACTTGGAGCGAGGTGAGGTTACCATGGTTCGCCGTGATACCGGTGCACGCACTCTACCGAAACGAAATAAGATAGTTAATTCGGTTTTGGAGACCTTATCCAATATCGAAGAATCACTTTGGAACAATGCAGAGCGTGTATTGAAAGAAAATATCACCACGGTAGATGCCCTAGAAGAGGCAAAAGATAAAAAGGGCATAATTAGAATTGGTTGGTGCGGGGATGAGGAATGCGATGATCAGATTGTCAATTACCTGGACATGAACATGCTAGGTACGCCAATCAATGACGAAGGGTACAGTGGTAAATGTGGTTCTTGCGGGAAGCCAACGAATATCGTTGCCTATTATGCACTATCATATTAACAATAATTTTCTATTATAAAATTTAAAATCATTATTATACCTATGGAGGCACATATTGAAGATTTATTTGGAATCCTATGGTTGCACCCTGAACCACGGTGAAGCCCGGTTCCTGAAGGAGCTGCTAACCAACGCCGGTCATAAATTCCTGGGTACGCCAGAGCAAGCAGAGATTGTAGTTTTATTTACCTGCTGTGTAATAGAGACCACCGAGCTAAAGATGATCCGGCGAGCGCGGTATTTTTCTTCGCTGGGTAGACCGATGATAGTCTCCGGCTGCATGGCGGTGGTGCAGCGTGAGGCGTTGCGGGAGGTGCATAACGATATATATTTTCTGAAGCCAAAAGAGATAATGAATATCAATGATTTACTGGACAATATCTCTGAGAAGCTTGGGTTAGTTGCGTGGACCAAGGTTCCAGGCACCGAATTTGATGAAACATATTATTCAAAACCACTAATCAGTACTTCGGGTGACGCTGATTCCGCCGGTGAATTACTGGAAGAACCGGGAGAGAGTATAGATTACATAATACCCATAGCCACTGGCTGTCGTGGTAAATGCACGTATTGTATCACACGATTGGCGCGCGGTAGGCTGGTTAGCTACCCAGAAACGCAGATTCTGGAACAGGCAACATCAGCGGTGTCTACTGGCCATTACGAGCTGCGGCTCACTGCACAGGATTCTGCGTGTTATGGCTATGATCTACAAAACAATCTTGCCGATTTATTATCAAGTGTTGCAAAGATAAAGACTAAGCACGAGTTCCGAGTGCGCATTGGAATGATGAACCCGAACTCGGTTAAACCGATCGTAAATGAACTTATTGAAAGCTACAAGCACCCAAGGATCTTTAAATTCCTCCACATACCGGTTCAAAGTGGCGATGATGAAATTTTGAAAGCTATGAATAGAAGGTACACGACGGCGGAATTCTTTGAAATAATCGATAGATTCCGCGATAATATACCTGAATTAACAGTATCTACCGATTTGATCGTCGGTTACCCAAATGAGACCGCTGAGCAGTTTCGGCACAGCCTGGAGCTTTTGGAGCGTCTCAGACCAAATATCGTTAACATCACCAGGTTCTCTGCGCGAGCCGGAACTCCGGCAGCGAAATTAAAAAACTCGTTGTCTGGCTCAACCGTGAAATCACGGTCGCGGCAAATGACCGAGCTACGGTTTAAAATTAGCAAAGAACTGAACGAATCAACGGTGGGTAGGAAATATCGAATTTTGGTCACTGAGCATGTGAAACCCGGCAGTGCTCTGGGGCGGACGGATAATTATCAGCCAGTAGTGGTTAAAACACCGCTTTTGCTTGGCAGATGGGTTAAAGTGGAGATCGTAGATGCCACGGACTCGTACCTGGTCGGTAAGGCTGTGAGGTAAGATTAAGATTATATATGACTAACTTATTTGGTAATGTGGTCAACATGAAGGTATTAATTCCCGCAGCAGGTCAAGGCGTGCGCCTAAAGCCGCATACGCTCAGCCGACCAAAGCCCATGATTTATGTCGCGGGCAAGCCGATTATCGGTCATATCCTGGATAACCTGAAAGGCTTGTTTTCGGATATCGTGATAATCGTAGGGTACATGAAGGATAAATTGATTAAGTATGTAGATGCGAACTATGCGGAGTCCTTTAATATCGAATACGCCGAGCAGCCGGAGATGTTGGGTCTGGGGCATGCGGTGTATATGGGTTTAGAAAAGGTGGGCGATGCTCCGGTACTAATCACACTTGGCGATGAATTCTTCGGTATGAGCTATTCCGAGATGCTCAACGAGCATAAGAAACTCATGCCGGTGGGAGGTACCTTGGGCGTTAAGCATGTGGAAAACCCGTCGCACTACGGTGTTGTAGAACATACCTCGGGGAAGGTTACGAAATTGATCGAGAAACCCGAGCAGCCGACAACTAATCTGGCGATCGCCGGTGTATATTTTATCGAGAATACACCTTTACTTTGGGAGGCGTTGGAGAAGGTTATACAAACAGTACCGGAGGGCGATTCTAAACCCAATTACCAGCTCACCGATGCACTTCAGCTGATGGTGGAGAATGATGCCGAGCTGAAGATATTTACGATCCCGGACTGGTACGACTGCGGCCGCCCAGAGATGTTACTTGATGTGAATAGATTATTACTCGACAAGTACGGCTCAGAAATGTGTGGTACGATGCGGCGGTGTGTATTGATCGACCCGGTCCGTGTGGGTGAAGACTGTAAGCTGGAGGATAGTATCATCGGGCCGCATGTGTCTATTGCAGAGGGGACAGTGATTAAAAATAGTATAATCAAGAATACCATTATTGGCTCAAATACGGTGCTCGGGAACATGGTGCTCTCTGCGAGTATCATCAATGACGAGGTGGTGATGCATGGGCGTGCGCAGACCGTGAATGTGGGTGAGAACTCGGAGATAAAGATGATTTAAAGAGAGAACTCCACACGTCTACTGACTGGTGATAGTGGAATTCTCTCTTATAAAAAATCAAGAAGAAAAATACCAACATTATCAAAGGGTCAAAACTTAATTGATTATTATTTACTGAATAGGGGTTAGAATTTGTGCGCCACGATGCTGCACAAGTGATGAGGGTAGGCCCCTCGGGCTCGGGAGCTACTTCGTTAGGCTCTGTTTAATTTTTGCTTATCAGGCTCTGATGATATTTCGTTGTTTTAGGCTCGGGGATACCTGATCATAGCTGTTAACCCCGATCCTGATTCTATAAATATTTATCAGAGCCCG
>CBFDAW010000436.1:0-3683 GCA_965602865.1 uncultured Thermoplasmata archaeon | reverse complement strand
TCTAACGGGAGGGCGTGCCGGGTAACCGGCATCCCTACCCACCTCTCTTTAAAAACGGCGGAAATCTCCGCCTACGGCGGTTTTATATATACATAATAGGAATTTGAATGAAATAAGATTAAAGAATAATGATCTATTATTTTTGTTGTAAGGATAATAATTCTGTTGACAGAATTATTAACTCGAGATATTTTTCGAAGAAAATTGTCGAAGCTTAGAATTCTGAAAACGATTTAATGATTCCGATCAGAATTCTAACCCCTAGGCATGAATGCCCTGGTATCCGTTCTTTAATAAAAAAATGCGTCAATCATTATTCTTTTTGCGAAGCATTTTTTTATTAGAAAGAAAATGATTTTATATCTTAACTAATATATATTCTACAATATCGGTGAGAAACATGTATAGAATAAAATCAAATTTAATTAGGCATACTGCAGGCCAGGCTCATAATAAAAGTACTTTCAGACCTAGAGTTATTTCCACAATTGTCTTAATATTGATCCTAGTAAGTTTAATGTCTCTATTTCCAAATTGTATATTGATCGATGATAACACGAGTGTTCCAATTCAGGAAATTGAAGAGCAAGGCGTTGAAAATCAACCAATTAGAACGCAAGACCAAGCACGGACCACGCGTGCTTCTACACCAATTAAACTTTCAGGCTTACCGGATGAAGGCAAATACAATTATGTAACATTAGTTGATGTGAATAAGGATGAGTATCTTGACATAATTGTCGGTGCGGGTGGTTACCCCGGGAACGAACCCGGTGGACTTTACGTTAATCTTAACCAAGCTGGGAAATCGTTCACAGATGCCTCCACAGGCTTACCGGGAGAAGGTAAGAATTATTTTGGTAGCGTCCAAGTAATAGACATTGATAAGGATTCAAATTTAGATCTCATTGCAGCATACGAATCACGGTGGTCCAAGGGTGATGATAAAGGCATTGGTCTCTGGCTCGGAAACGGCGGCTCCGGTGGCTCCATGAGTTGGACCGCGGCAAACTCACCGGTTTCTTCAGGCAGCTTTGATTCAGTATGTTGTGCCGACATAAATAACGATGGCAATGTGGATTTAGTGGGTGCTAGTTCAAGTGGCATTCATGCCTGGCAAGGTAGCTCGGGGAGTACTTTAGCCTGGACCGAGGTTAGCTCAGGGCTGCCAAGCTCTAATGAATATACTGGTGTTACCCTAGGCGATATAAACAATGATGATAGATTAGACATCGTTGCAGGGTCGTACAGCAGTAAAGGTATTTCTGTCTATCTTTGCAGTAGTTCCGGCTCAGTCTCCTGGACCGAGGGACATACCGATACGGACCTTGTTAAAAGCGGGAATTCATTTGGGATGTATCTTACGGATCTTAATGAAGATTCAAACTTAGATATCATTGCGGGTATCCGAGGTGGGCTCAAAGCCTATATTGGTAATGGCAATAGTGGAACTAAAGATACTTGGTGGGTAGATGTGAGTAGTGGTCTACCAACTTCGGGTGATTATTATCAAATTGCGGTTGAGGATATAAATAACGATGGAAAATTGGATATTGGCTCAAACTTCAAGATCTGGTCCAATACCGGCAGCATGACAAACCCAAATAGTTATTCCTGGGAACAACTCGATCTTGGAATATCTGATTCAAAATCAGTTGGATTAGCTATTGGTGACCTAGATAACGATGAGCAATTGGACATAGTAGGCTGCGGTTGGGAGACTGGCGTGAAGGCATATATCCTTGGCTCTGGTTCCGGAGGACCTACACAGTACCATCTTATTAAAGGTATAGTAAAAGACCAACAGAATGATACACCGTTAGCTGGTGTCACGGTTGAGCTCGAACCCGGTGGATATTCTACAACGACCGACGCCAATGGTAAATACACTTTGTCAATACCCAACGGCAGTTACATCCAGTCATTTAAAATGTCAGGTTATCAATCCGATTCGATTAATATAGAAATAAATGGAAATAATATTATTAAGGATTTTGCTCTTAGCTCGGGAACACCTATCAATGATGAAGAAGAAAAAGATGACAATGATGGCGGTTTACCTTTCATGGAAGCTCCGATTATTGCAATGGCTTTGCTCATTGTAATTATACTTCTCGGTAGGTCGTATAATCGGAAAAAATAGCCGGATACCATTAAAGTTCTGAAAGGTCCCGTAGTTAATCCAAAGATACCCAAGAGGCATAAAGACTTATTCGCTTATCTCTCGAGAACCATAGACATACCCTGGCCGCCGCCTATGCACAAGGTGGCTAAGCCTAGATGTGCATCCGATTTCTTCATTTGCATTGCTAAGCTATAGACTATTCTGGCTCCTGTACAGCCAATGGGATGACCAATGGAGATCCCGCTACCATTTAGGTTTGTTTTATCCAGATCTAGGTTAAGTTCTTTAATACATGCTAGTGCCTGAACCGCAAAGGCTTCATTCAATTCCACTATTTCAAAATCTTCAATTTTCATATCATGTTTTTTCAAGATCTTTCGTGTAGCCGGAATGGGACCTAGACCCATATACGCCGGGTCGACACCACCTGAGGCATATGCCTTAATCTTAGCCATTGGCTCAAGATCTAGCTCTTTTGCTTTTGTATCGGACATCACTACTACCGCTGCGGCAGCATCGTTGATCCCCGAAGCGTTCCCGGCGGTCACGGTTCCATCTTTCTTGAACACCGGTTTTAAGCGTGACATCTTTTCCAGATTCGTCTCCATGGGTCTCTCATCAACCTCGAACTTTATGGGATCACTCTTACGCTGGGGGACCATCACTGGTACGATCTCATCTTTGACGCGGTCGTTTGAAATTGCCTCAAGAGCACGCTTATGACTCAAAACACCAAGCTCATCCTGCTCCTCACGGCTGATGCCATACTTCCCCGCAATATTTTCCGCCGTGAAACCCATATGGTAATTATTAAATATTTCCCATAATCCATCAAAAACCATCATATCCACTATGCTACCATAGGGCATATCCATCCTAAAACCCCAGCGAGCTTTTGGCAATGTATACGGTGCCATGCTCATGTTCTCCATACCACCAGCGATAACAGCTTCAGCATCACCAAGTTTAATCGCTTGTGCGGCAAGAGCAATCGCCTTCATTCCAGATGCACAGACTTTATTCACCGTAATAGCATTGGTTTCTTCGGGTAACCCGGCATAAATGGCTGCCTGCCTGCCGGTGTTTTGACCCTGGGAACCCTGAAGAACATTACCCATAATTACTTCATCGAAATATATTGATTTGGCAGAGTCGTCGTAATCATAATATTTTTCATTGATCTCGGTTTTATCAAAGTTGCCAAAAATATCAGGCCTACAGGATTTGACATGATCAGTGATTTCAGGGTTTAATCCTGCGCGTTTTATTGCTTCTTTAATAACTAGTGCGCCTAAATCAATAACTTTAATGTCTTTTAAAGATCCGTTAAAATTTCCAACCGCTGTTCGAGCTCCGTTAACAATTACTGCTTCAGTAATTAAGATCCCTCCTACTTATGCAAAATCAATAGAGAATAGCAATTTAAACTTTATAATTTGTGATTATAAGTTAATAATTTATTTAACCATAAAATTATTAAACAAAATTCTATATCCCCCACTCAAGAGCCTGCCCGAATAATCAAAATTAAGCCCGGACATTTCTTAATGTACTTCAT
>CBFDAW010000435.1:0-3686 GCA_965602865.1 uncultured Thermoplasmata archaeon | reverse complement strand
TAAAACGAATGTGCGATATCTCCAGACAGGAGCAAGAGTTGCGAGAGCAAAGGAGGTCATCAACGTCCAGGAATGCGTCTGTGTATACCCGGCGCCCTGGTTATTCGCACGGTTTAACCCGACACCCATATCGTGATTATTCCAGGCGCAAGGGTGGTAGATGAGGCACAGGAATGATTGATGAAAATATGGCTAAATGGTTAATATAATAACAATTATATGTACAAAATAATGGTGAAAGAGGTATGATGAATATGAACAGAAAAAGAATTAAAAACAGAAAAAAGGTCTTTACCCTCACTTGTGTAGTTATATTGATGGTTTTAATAATATCAATAATCGCCTCTGGTCATAACTTACGCTGCCCCCGTACTTTCGGTGCTACTTCCGTAGTAGGTTCGAGTGACTCGGTGTTAGATAGCAGAGGAGCTGAAAATATAAATGAGGATTTCGAGTACAAAACCGCTACGGAGTTTGCCACGGGTAGTAATAGGGTAACAATAAAAGGCATACCAACCGGGAAAACCACTTACCTAGCCATACCTCCAACGGCAAATGTTACAAGCGCCACAATGCAGGTTTTAGGTAGGATGCCGGACACGATTAATAAATATGCATTTGGTGGACGCCATAGTTATATCTCCGGTGCGGATTTTAATATGGATGGGAACATGGATATTTTGACAACGGATAAAGATAATAATTCTGTTTATATTTTATTAAATGATGGAAATAGTAATATTTATTCAATCAAGGATTATCCTACCGGTGATTTACCGTTACAGGGAACGATTAATGATTTCAATAATAATGGTTACCCGGACTTTGCCGTAGTGAACCAGGGCGGTAACTCGTTCACTGTACTTCAGAATTCAGCCAACGGCGACGCCAAGTTCAAAAACCGAAAGGATTATAAGATCGGCGATTGGGCGCGAGATATTACCAGTGCTGATCTGAATAATGACGGTTGGACGGACATTGCGTCGATTACCAGTAATGATTATAAGCTCTGGATAAATTTGAATTTAGGAAACGAGACCTTAAGCTTTTCAGAGGCTGTTAATTATTCCACGGAGGTCTCTCCCGTGGGTATCGAAAGCGGGGACCTGAATAATGATGGTTTCGTCGATCTTGTGATCATTAATGTAGGTGCAAATCTTACAGTAAATGGTGCCAGGTATTATTATTCGGCCTCGGTATTAAAAAATAAAGGAAATGCAGAGTTTCTTCCAATGGAACATTATATCGTTGGAAAAAGCCCCGCGGGAATCGAAATCGATGATTTCAATAACGATGGTTGGTTGGATATCGCTACATCTAACCGAGGCGGGTATAATGTTTCAATTCTATTAAATAAAGGCAATGGAAAATTCAGTAACGCCATTAATTATTCTTTAATAGATAGGCCATATTCTGGCCGTAACCTACGCACCGGAGATGTGGACGGTGACGGCGACATAGATATAGTTTCGGTCTCCAGTAAAATGAATACGGTCGAGGTATTGAAGAACCGCGGTGATGGGACATTCGAGGAGTATATCGATTATTCTATTCCAAATCGGCCAGTAGACCTATTCCTGGCAGACTTTGACAATGATGGTGATTTGGATGCAAGTATATGCAGTCAGACCGATGGTTCAATTACCATAGTGCCAAATAATGGTCATGGTGAATATTGTACATTCAAATTCTATTTTACTGGCACACGGCCGCAAGGGATCGCCCATGGTGATTTTAATTCGGATGGTTACATTGATTTGACCACGGCGAATTATTTAAGCGGAACCTTAACGATCAAATTTAACGATGGTAACGGAATCTTTGAGGAAGATATTCAAAGATTGGTAGCGGTGGAACCGTTCGCCGTTACGGTGGGTGATATTAATAAAGATGGTCATTTGGACATAGTAACCGCCGATGAAGCATTATTTAAGGTTATTATAAATATAAATGAGGGTGAGGGGAAATTTTCTAACCCAACAATCGGTTATGATATTGGTGGTTTTCCATATTCGATCCTATTTCATGACCTGAACGGTGACGGAGAAAACGAATTGATCACCGGCAATAACGCCCAGCTTTCTATCTCGATCCTACGAAATCTGGGTAATATAAGTTTTGCCCCGTTCGTTGATTATTCATTTGAAAATCAATATCCGTTTGGGCTTGCAGCCGGTGATATGGATGGCGATGGTGATGAGGATATTATCTGCACAAATTTTGATATAAACCTCCGCGTCAAGGAGAGTAATATCTCGATCATCTGGAATGAGGGTAATGGTACGTTTATCTCACATAAGAATTACGGTGTGGGAAATTCGCCGATCAGCGTGAAGGTCTCGGACCTGGATCTGGATGGTGACCTGGATATTGTAGTAGCTAACAAGGATTCTAATACCACGACAATACTCATGAACCTGGATAATTCATCCTTCGGCAATAGGCGCGATTATACAGTAGGCCCGTCACCCAGTAGTGTGGCAATCGACGACTTTAATAATGACGGGTATCCGGATATTGTGATCTCAAACCAACTTAACGATTCGATATCCATTCTCTATAATTTAGGCAATGGTACGTTCAAGAGCCCTAAAGAATATTTGATAGGCGCCGGACCAATATTTATCACGGTAGCCGATTTCAATTCCGACGGTAAAATCGATTTTGCAACTTCAAATTTATTGACTCATTCGGTTTCCGTGCGCATGGATACACATTACCCGGGTAATATTTCGGTAGACATCTTTTCGGATGGTATAATGGAAGTAACACATCCTGGTGTATTATCAAAAGCAATAAACATTTCCGATTTCAGTGATAAATTGAATTCATATCTGGCGGTTCATAACTCAGAAGTCGTCACCTTGGCTTCCGGCGCTGCGGTTTTAGTACCCATAAATGTGAGTTCAACTCAAATCGGTATGCTGGAGCTTCAAGACCTTGAGATTAATTACATAATCCCGAAAGATTTTGATGGCGATCTTATCCCGGACCACAGCGACACCGACGACGATAATGACGGTATTCCGGATGACTGGGAAGACTCATACGGGTTAAATCCGAAATACTTATTAGACGGTTCGCTGGATAAAGATAATGATAACTTGACCAATCTGGAGGAATATCTTAATAAAACAAATCCAAAAAGTGATGATTCTGACTATGACGGGCTTTTCGATGGTGATGAAGTAAAAACGTACGGTACCGACCCACTCGATGAAGACTCGGACGATGATAATATGGATGATAACTGGGAGCATGCATTCGGCTTGGACCCATTAGAGCCATCGGATGCTAAGGTTGACGCCGATAATGACGGGTACACCAATTTGGAAGAGTACGAGGATGAGACCGACCCCACCGACGTCAACGATCATCCGGGAGAACCAGCAGATGATGTATGTTTCACGCCGGGCTTCAGCACGACGATGATGATCATATCAATCAGCTTAATTATAATTGGCGTTTATTTCCGGAATAAAATTCGAAACCACTTAAAATAAGATGAGTTATGTTTAAAGAGAGAATTCCACTAGTCTACTGACTGGTGGTCGTGGAATTCTCTCTTTTGCGAAACCAAGAATGATTTTTTTTGAAAATGTATTCAGGGGTAATAATTCTGTTTAAAATTAATGATGAATAAAAAGAATTATTAGCTCGAGGCAATTTATATAAGTAACTTGCTG
>CBFDAW010000434.1:0-3687 GCA_965602865.1 uncultured Thermoplasmata archaeon | reverse complement strand
CTCCTGCTCCCAGTAATCCTGCCATTTTTGTTCAATAGCTTTTTGATCAAGGTCGGAAGATTTTGATTTGTTCATAGTTATCACATGGTTCCTGAATAATGCGGATATGACCTATTTATTTTTCTAGGAGATCGGCATATGGCCATCCATAGAAAAGGAAAAATACGAATAACTTTAAAGATTAATAATTTTCTGTTTATTCTATCCAACCCATTTTTTCTATATAAACCGAAAGGTATTTAAGTTAGCTAAAATGTTTTAGCTAGAGAATAGAAATAAATTAAGATGACCTAAGGTGAAATCATGGTGGAGGCTAGCGCTGAACATACTTTTGGAAATTTAGAAGAATTCTTAGATACGCTTCCAACCACGCCATGCCCGTCCCTTCCTATGAATAGGTATTATTGCACGGTTTGTGAACGTGTTAATAAAGCAATAGCATTGCACTGCCAGTATTCAAAGCTTAAAGATATGAGTGAAGAAGGTAAAGAAGGGGTAGCTACTTCGATTCAGTTTCTTCCATTATCTGAAGAATCTGACAAAACCGGCGATGAACCCCGTGATAAAGCCGGAGGAAACGTCGAATTCAAAGTTGTAACGACAAAAAAAACCGATGAGGATTATCCCTTATTTGAGTTGGTTCAGGCGAAAGATAAGAAAATCGAGCCTATAGAAATGGAATTATTAGAAGAGGTCGCCATTGAGTTTGAGCCTTCTGATGAACCCGTGGAGGTCGAGGTATTAGAAGTTGCACCGCTCGATGAATCGAAAGACGGTTTAGAAATTGCCGAGGTTGTAGAGGTTGAGGCGGTGGAAGGTGAGGAAGGACTTGAAGCGATTGAGGTAGATGTTGAAGAAATAAATGCCATGCCTGGAGAATCCTATCCAGAATTTAAACCTATATCAACGGACACTAACGTAATTGAACCCACTTTCATACCAAAAAAACCCACGAGGGTACCAAAAAAACCGCATAAGAAAGCGATTGAAAAAAAACCAATGAAAAAACCCGTATCATCAGCCGCACTACCTGTTAAAAGACAAGTAATAAAAACACCTAAAAAGGTCGTAGTCACGCCTCAGGCCCAACCCGGTCACCTAGCTTGGCAGCCACCTCAAGGACCCGTACCACAACCAGGCATACAATCAAGCGTAAAACCCGGTGTACAACCAATAACACGACCTGCCGTACAGCCTAAACAGCGAATACAACCCATGCAGCCTTATCAGATGCAACCACCGATGAAAGCAGTAGGTAGAAGACCAGTCGTAAAGAAAACGCTCTCACCAATTAAAAAAGCACCCAGGAAAGTCCCAGTAACCAAAAAGGGACCGAAAAAAGTACCGAGAAAAGTGCCCGGAAAGAAACAGTAAATAAAAAAACTTTTTTGTTACAACTCTATTCATGAGCTAAAAGAATTTTTAAACATTAAACCAATTTTTATATTACTTGGAAAAACCCAGGTTAAAATAAAAAGGGTAGGGTATACTCATGAAAAAGCTTGCTATAATATTGATTGGTTTATTTGTTATTCTCAATATTGGTTTTGGCTCTATTGTAGGGTTGAATATAAATGCAAATATTGACATAAATATTGATCCAACTATTGATACCGACACACAACTTGTGGGCCCTTCTAAATCGCCGGAGGGGTTTGCAGAGAACAATGTATATTACTTACAGTTACCTGGACTCTTATGTGGTGTACCAAAACCCTCAGATGGGGCTAATCCAAATATAAACCAAATCGATATAGAAAATGGTAGACCAGAGTTTTTTACATATCCGGGCAGCAATTTGCCAAATACCGTACTTGAGTATAACCAATCATTCGTTGGAAATCCGTACATATGTTTAGTGTTGAATAGTTATGACCATGCAGATAAAGTGGTGAATGTTGAAATAGGTCTTGACAAAGAATACGACGATGATTTAGAGGTAGTTTGTACCTTTCCATCTTATCACACCGTCGGGGAAATCAATCCGGAACAAGGGGACATAACAATGGAGGAAGAATATTTTGAAGCCTACGGTGAATGGCAAGGTGGTGCTCCGCCTGCAATCTACATAGGTTGGTTGAAATTAAAGGTTACCATGACCAGTCCAAACGGAGACCCATGTAAACTATACTGTGGTTTTGATTATAAACTATCATGGTGTGCTATTCCCTACAAACATACCGACCTCGAACCACGAGCAAAAATTGCAGAGAGTTCGTGTAGGCAAGGTTTTATGGAAGAAGGAAAGATGAAGGTTACAGTGGGTGATAGGGTCTGGTTTGATGGCCGCGATTCGTACGATCCTAATGATGATTTGAATGGCAATGATAAAATAGATAATTACGAAACTGACCATCTAAAATATAGATGGAGTTTTGGAAATGGTGATAAATCAGACTGGAGTTACAAAAACAGAAATATTTCATATGTTTATACAAGTGACAGTATCCCAAAAGGTAAATTATTCCAGGTTTTCGAAGTAAATTTAACGGTCATGAACGAGAAAACATATACAGCCTGGAACCGGACAAACATCAAGGTGCATCGTGGCAACCATTCACCAGAGATACTATCTTTGAAGATAAATAATATTGAGCAAATAGGTGACCCAAAAACAGTGAAATCACCCGTGGACCAATCTGTACAAGTACATTTTAGTGCCTTTGCAATCGATTCCGATGGTGACGAGCTATCGTATTACTGGGACTTTGACGGTGATGAATCCGAATATGAATTTATAGATCCAGATACCCCCACATCAAGTACTACATTTTCATTTAGTGAGGATTATTTTAACACCGGTCTACATAAAATTACACTTATGGTAAGCGATGGCACACCAGTGGAAAATACCACAGCTCATAGTTATATTAAATTGGTTCAAAATAAGATGCCAGTGCCAAAAATCCGAGCGTGGCGTAAGGGACTAGATTCTCTCGATACTAAATTCTATGATGAAATTACTATCCTAGCCGGTCAAACAATAGTTTTTGATGCTTCAGATAGTTATGACCCAGATAACCTACCTGGGTTTGATATTGATAATGATCATCTACCTGATTACCCATTGAAATATCGCTGGCACTTTGATGTCGATGACACCCATGATACCAGTGATTGGATCATAGATACAGAAGTGGAGTATGAATATATAAGCACAGGCACTGAATATAAATATATTGTCCGGCTAGATGTGGATGACGGGATAAGCATAGTTTATTCTGAAAACTTTACAGTATTTGTAAATGTCCGCCCAGTGGCTAAGATTGCTATTGAACCGGAATCCTATGATAAACATGGTAATTTTAATAAAAATAAACCAATATATTTCAACGGTTTAGAGTCTTACGACCCAAATGGAGATAAGATAAAATCATTCTACTGGGACTTGGGGGATGGTAATAAATCCCATGAAGAAAACCCGGTACATACCTTTAGTACCCCAAGTAAATATACTGTATCTTTAATCGTAATAGAAGATACTGATTTTTTGCTGGAGAGCGAGTTTGACCAATTCATAGTTAATATCCCTTACCCGCCCGAAGCACCGATACCACGCTATAAAGTCTATCCTTTGCAAGTATACACACATAATCAAGTATATTTTGATGCCATGGCTACTATTGACCCCGATTCTGATTATGAATCCTTAAGATTCAAATGGGATTTCGGTGATAATACCACATC
>CBFDAW010000433.1:0-3698 GCA_965602865.1 uncultured Thermoplasmata archaeon | reverse complement strand
AATCGGGAATGGCCACTGTTTGAAAAACAACATTAAATGTTCCGCACACCTTTTTGTAACTTTGAACCTTTTTTCACGATTTTCAATTTTTGTTTTCTTTGATCTCGTTTCTTCAATACCTGCCCAAACTCACTCTTTGTATCAACTTCTTCTACCTCAAGCTCATCCACATCCTCTTGCTTATCCTTTAAACCTTTTTCGCTCTTCTTCCCTTTTCCAGCTTTTTTAGACCGGCGTACCACACTAGGTGCCGGAACAGTCTTAGATTCATCTTCATCGATTATCTTCCATTCATCGACTTCGGTTCCCACACCTTCCATGTCGTCTTCCAGCTTGAACTCGCCCGCCTCATCGACCGGCGCCCGGTTCGCTGTTTCTGTTTCCAGTTCATCTTCTAAATCACTTACTTCCTCTCTTTCTTCATCCTCCGGTTCTGAACTATTGCGGCGAGCTAATAAGAATAATAATAGGATTACTACCATTATTATAATTAACAATAAACATACATCCATACCTAAGATCTTATCGAGCCCGAACATACCGGTATCTTCTTCATTTTTCTCCTCTTCGGGTCCAGGTTTTAAATCGTCGGTTTCAGGGTAGTTCTCAGGGTCTGTTGGATCTGTTCCGGCGGCAATCTCAGCGCCATCTGAATAACCATCATCATCGCTATCAGAGTCGTTGATTTTTGTGCTATTCAAATACTCTTCCAGATTATTTAGGCTATCATTATCAAAATCAGCGAGCCCATCGCGTGGATCTGTATGGTTTAAACCATGAGCCAATTCCCATGCATCTGGGATATTATCGCCATCGGAATCATTCTTCGGTAATTGATTATCAGGTTCTTGCTCAGAGCCTGACCCAGGTATCGAGCTGTTCAAAATGATTGTCGCAATGCTCAAATCAGCAACATTACCGGCCCGATCCTTAACCCTAAAATAAACGGATTTTAAACCGTCACCGGTAGACAAGGTGTATAATGTTGTATTAGTATATTTCTCCCAAGTACTCCAGGAGTCACTATTCGACCGAAATGACATCTGGTACACACCTGAAAGTGTATCAAGTGCATTGAGCTTTAAAGTTACTTCTCTTGAATTGGTCACAGAACTACCGTTATTTATCAAGATAGATACAAAATCTGGCGGTGTGGTATCCAAAATAATCGCGTCATTAGTATATGCAATATTACCTGCTTTATCTTTTAATTTGAAATAAATAATTTTTTCACCGTCACCCGTCGAAATGTTCATAGATTTCGTAATGTTAAACGCTTCCCATACTGTCCAATTTATTGAATCCGTGCTAAATGACATCATACTGATGCCCGACAATAAATCGGTCCCATTGAGGAATAATGCAAGAACCTTAGAGTTCGTGTATAGTTCATTATTATTGATCATAATCGATTGATTTTGGGGTGGTGTTGTATCCAGAATTATAGAGTCCACAGCAGGTCCACCAATGTTACCGGCACGATCCTGGACACGGAAATATACGGTTTTTGTACCATCACTTGAGGATAGATTGTATGTTCGAGTCTCAGAGAATACCGAATTTCGGCTCGAGCCCGAAGGTGGTGTTAGTCCCTCCCATGAACTCCAGTAGAGACTATCGTTACTAAATGAAATCCTATGAATACCCGATAATTCGTCCTCTGCATTCAATATTAAATTTACAGATTTTGATCTTGTATACGATTTTCCGTTGTTTATTGTTATCGATAACGATTGTGGGGGGGCAGTATCTAAAATTATTGCATCGTTATCTATTGCAGTATTATTAGCGTTATCTTTAACTTTACAATAAATGTTTTTTTCACCGTCACCCGTTGGTAAATCAAATGTTTTAATCTTCGTAAACTGCTCCCAGGCGGTCCAGATAGCACAGTCGGTACTGAATGCCATTTGTTTAATACCTGAACCTGAATCATCCGAGTAAATCGATAATGTTACTGCCACCGAGTTTGTATATTCATCATCGTTATTGATAGAAATAGAAACTTGCGGGGGTTCGTTATCGAACATTAAAGTAATTTCTGAATCGGGAATTTCTACATTTCCAACATTATCAGTTGCTCGGGAACAAAGTACATACTCAGTATCCGTGGACCATAATATTCCACTCGAGTCGTAGTTCCATGAATTCGTTCCAGTTACTGGGAACCATGAGTCCGCCAAATTCCAACCATTACCATCCCAATATTTATCATCATTTTCACGCATAATACTTAACTCTACGAGCTCAATACCAGACCCCGCGCCATCTAAGGCGCTTCCAAAAATGCTATCTAAATAACTTATTGTTGCATTATTTAATGGATCATTAATGGTAGATGACGGTTTATCTTTATCGATAATGAATATATTTCCAAAACTTGGAATTTCTAAATTGGTGGCATTATCAATAGCACGTGATTGAACAATATATTGAGTACCGGTAATCCATGGAACCGAGCCTGTATTATAGGACCATAGACTAGTTCCAAAAGACAATAACCAAATCTTTGTTGAAATCCAATCAGAACCGTCCCAGTATTTATTGTCATTTGTACATCTAAGACTGATCTCCACTTTATCTACTTTTAAACCAACATTGTCTATTGCGGTTCCCGAGATAGTATCTAAGTCGGATAAAAAGACATTATTTAGTGGGTCAGTTATGATGGATGAAGGACGGTTTGTATCAAAGGTGAATAAATTATCAATATCCGGGACCTCAAAATTGGTCGCATGATCAATCGCACGAGATTGGATTATATATTGATTTCCCGAGATCCATGGAATTAGACTTGAATTATATGACCAGTTATCGGTTCCGGTTGCCAACAACCAGGTCTTGGATGCAATAAAATTTGAGCCGTCCCAGTAATTATTATTAACTTGTCTGATATTTATTTCTATTTTATCCAGACCGGAACCACTAATATCCACGGCACTCCCTGAGATATTATTCAATTTATTTAAACATCCATTATTTATTGGATTCGTAATTGTAGATTCGGGTCTTTCTATATTAACAAAAAATATATTTTCTTGACTTAAAATCTCTAAATTACTTGCATTATCAAGTGCCCGGGAACAAACGCAATATTGAGTTCCTGAGAGCCAAGGAACATCACTTGAATTGTAAAACCAATTAGTGGTTCCGTTTACTAATAACCATACCTGTGATGACACCCACTCTGACCCATTCCAATAATAATCATCAGTCGTTCGATTAATACATATTTCAACTGATCCTATCCCTGAGCCGCCAGTATCTATCCCATTACCTGAAATGGTTTCTAATTTATTCAAAATCGAGTTATTCAATGGATTATTTATTAGAGTTGTTGGTCTGTCTCTGTCAAAAGTAAATAAAATGCCACTACCAACGGGTTCTTCATTTGACGCGTTATCTGTAGCTCGTGATTGTAACAAATATTGATTTCCCGAAGTCCAATTTACCGTGCTTGAATTATAACTCCACACATTCCATGTATAATTTTGAATCACCTCGATATTATTCCAATCTGTTCCATTCCAATATCTACTATCACCCATTCGTTTAATAGCGAGTTCTACATAATCCAAACCTGTTCCATTTAATGGATCGAATGCAATGCCAGATATGTTATTCGTTTTATTATAATTCCCATTATTTAATGGAAGAATAATGTTAGTCTCCGGTGCTTTAGTGTCAATAAAGATAAT
>CBFDAW010000432.1:0-3705 GCA_965602865.1 uncultured Thermoplasmata archaeon | reverse complement strand
GTTAAAAGAAGAGATAATGTTAAAGATGTAGTGTATACATCTCACTATTCAGGTTGAAAAAATGTCAGTAAATAGAAAAAAAAGCTATTATCCCTTTATACAGATCTCTATTTGCGTACTCTTATTTTTAGCTACTATTCAAATAATGCCAAATGACTCAAAGATAATTAATAATGCTTCTGCAAGTTCCACCTGGGAGGATTCCAACTGGTCGACTTCAAATAACTATAGCAAGATCCAAGATCTGGAACAAATCAACAGCACCGGTGATATTAAATTATTGTGGGGCAATTGGCTATTTATTACTGATACGAATAACCATCGGATCGTTAGGATCACCATGGAAGGGAACGGTTGGGCCACTTATGGATCTTTTGGGTCCAATACAGGAGAGTTTATATTACCAACAGGGATCTGTTTTGATAATAAAACTGGATTCATTTATGTAACTGATTTTAGTAATAATCGTATAGTAAAGACCAAAATGGACGGCTCCGGGTGGACCGCATATGGCTTGCGTGGTACTGGTAATGGCCAATTTAACCGGCCTGAACGGATCAGTTATGATAAAACCACAGGATTCATTTATGTAGCTGATAATGATAATTGTCGCATAGTCAAAACCATGATGAACGGTACCGGGTGGACCACATATGGCTCGCGTGGTACTGGTAATGGCCAATTTAAACTGCCTGTAGGGATCAGTTATGATAAAACCACAGGATTTATTTATGTAGCTGATTATTTTAATTGTCGTATAGTGAAAACAAAAATAGATGGTACTGGCTGGACCACTTATGGTTCCTATGGTAATGGCAAAGGGCAGTTTAAAAGACCTTCCCAAATTGATTATGATAGTACAACCGGATATTCATATATAGCCGATGATCAGAATCATCGAATTGTTAAGACCATGATGAATGGTACTGGCTGGACCACTTATGGAATCAAAGGTAGTGGCAATGGGCAGTTTAACAACCCTTGCGGAATAGATTATGATAGTAGCACGGGGAATATTTATGTTGTTGATAAATATAATTCTCGTATAATTAAGACCATGATGAATGGTAGCGGTTGGACCACTTATGGATCATATGGTTCCGGCAAAAAACAACTTAATTTTCCACAAAGTGTTGCATCAGGTGGCTTTCATTTTTGCCCGGATGGTTTTCTTGTTTCGAAACAATTTAACTATGGTTCACCTGCAAATTTAAAAACCATCAGCTGGGTGGCAGATATACCACAAGATACCTATATTAAATTTCAACTCCGAAGTGCGCCCAACCAAACCGCTTTGGAAACTAAAAGTTTCCGGGGACCGAAGGGAGGTACCACTAACTATTATAACAAAACCGGCGCAAATATCTGGAATGGGCATAATGGCGACAGATTGGTCCAATATAAAGTGTATCTGAACACAAGCAATATATCCAGAACGCCGGTGCTCAAGGACGTGAAGATAGTTTATAATCTGTTACCAAAGCGACCCACTCTTATTTCTCCAAGCGACAAAACATGGACAAATGACAACACTATCACCTTCTCTTGGCAATTGAACGACACCGATTCAAACGCACAAAGTGCTTTTCAATGGCAGGCCGATGATGATAGAGAATTCAATCATATTGATTATGATAGCAATATCATAACTTCATTACAATCTTCTCATACAATAACCAACCCGCTTCCGGACGGGTTCTGGTACTGGCGTGTGAGAACTAAGGATAATGATGACGGCTGGGGGTCATATAGTACACCTTGGAAGATCCAGATCGATACCAAGCCGCCGGATTCAATAATCCAATTCCCAAAAAATAATGGATTCTATAATAAATTAAATATAATTAGAGGTACCGCATCTGATCCTGAAGTGGCTACCGGGATAGATATAATTGAACTGAATATTATGAGATTAATGGATAGTAAGTACTGGGATGGTTCCACATGGACTTCGAAGGATTCGTGGTTAATGGCTAACGGAACTACGAAATGGACCTACAATTCCAGTTCTGTCGTCTGGACTTCGGGATATCAATATCGTATCCATTCACGAGGCAAGGATAATACCACTAATTTCGAAACATCTGGAGCGGGTATCGTTTTTACGTATGATATTAACGCACCCGCTTCAACTATAAATACTCCCGGGAATAATTCATTTCTTAATAGATTAGAGCTGATCTCGGGAGTTGCCAGTGATTTCGATGTTTCCGGTGTAAAGAAAGTAGAAATACTAATAGAACAAACAAGTGATGATAATTATTGGAATGGTGAAACTTGGAACCCAAATAAGACCTGGCTAAAGACGTTTGGAACCAATGAGTGGGAATTCGAATCAAGTTTGGTTACGTGGACTTCAGGAACTCAATATAACATCTATGCTAGAGCCACGGATAACGTTAATAATATAGAGGTTCCAACATCGCTTGCCAAATTTCTCTTTGATGAAGATTACCCGTTATCGCAAATTATTCACCCGTCATTGGGTAGCTTTATAAATCATCTGGAATTGATCTCGGGTAATGCTTCGGATATTGCTGGCGCGGGAATTGAAAGTATTGAGATTACAATTGAACGAATTAGTGACTATACATATTGGGATGGTACTAGCTGGCGATCAGATACATATTGGTTAGCTGCTAAAGGGACCAACGAATGGACATATGATACTAGCAAGGTCCAATGGACCACAGATACATATTATTCCATCCGCTCAAAGGCCATGGATAATGCCGGAAATGATCTGATACAATGGGATGAAAATACATTCATGTTCGATAACACACCGCCCGAGCAATCATTTATTATTAACGATAACGCAGAATTTACTAACTCTAAGTCCGTTGAATTATCACTTGATTACGATGATTCGGGGTCGGGTGTAGCTCTGATGGCATTTAGCAACGATGGTTATGATTGGTCCGCCTGGGAGCCGATCAATACTAGCAAACAGTATAATTTAACATCTGGTGATGGCATCAAAGTTATTTCTTTTAGGATGCAAGATCTTGCCGGGAACATTGCAGAATACGCAACGAGCTCCATTATACTTGATTCCAAGCCACCACAATGCTCGATCATAATAAATGAGGATGCAATGTATACAAATTTCAACCAGATATCGCTTTCATTAACCGCAGTTGATTCTCTATCCGGTGTGGATCTAATGGGGTTTAGTTTCAACCATAAAAAATGGACCACCTGGAAACAGTTCAAATATGATGAAAAATTGACTTTACCTGCCGTTGATGGTAACATAATCGTTTTTCTCAGGGTCAAGGATAATGCTGGGAATATTGGTATAGGATTTGATTCAATAATATTGGATACGATCGCACCTCATTCACTCATAATATTAATTAATAATGGCGCTGAAGAAACTATTTCAAGGAAAGTTACGTTAAGTTTAATTGCCCTTGATGAGCACTCGGGAATACACAAAATGGCATTCAGTACTGATGGCAACAAATGGACTGACTGGGAAAACTTTTCGAAGACCGCATCTGTTGAATTACCTTCGGGGAATGAAGAAAAGATCGTCTATTTCAAAGTGATGGATCATGTCGGAAATGTCGCGCAGCCGGCTATGGATACTATTGTATTAAATGAGACCGTCCCAGGTAATAGAATAAGACAGGATACGCCGATATCACTCCAGGATTTTTTCAATGAATATTGGGGATTTTTCGTTATTATTATAATAAT
>CBFDAW010000431.1:0-3705 GCA_965602865.1 uncultured Thermoplasmata archaeon | reverse complement strand
CTTTTCAATATTGAATTGCTTGACTATAAATGCAGGTATCGTTGTTCTAAAAGATGTTCCTTTAGAGGTTGCTGAATGTATAACACTCTCATCTGCATTTGCATTTTTCGGCATAGATGCACCTATTTTAGTAGATGGCTCTCAAAGTATTTATAGTTTTTCTACCTTTCTTGTTATAATACTTGTTACCCGGTTGTTTACCTTATAAATTACCGATAACTACTTATATTTACAAGTTATATAGGTAAATAAAGAGGTAAATAAAAGGTGAAACAAATGGAAAGATTAAACACACCACGAGAATTACGAGGGCTTGCAATCCTATCAACTGGAGATGCAATTCGAAAAATTAAGTTTAACACATTTATTGTTAAATCGCAAACCGGAGTAGGAGAATATCAAGTAGAAGTACATAAAAAAAGATGGTATTGTTCTTGCCCCGATTGGAAAGAAAGAGAATTGAATTGTAAACACATTTTTGCAACTAAATTCTCACTGAAATTAAAAACTGATGTGGAAAACGATAACAAAGTGGAATCGGTCAATGAAGTTGATTTCAAACCTAATAATTGTCCACATTGTGAAAGCCAGAACATAATCAAGCGTGGGGTTAGAAAAACTAAGAATGGCAATGTTCAAAGGTTTTTCTGTAAAGATTGTAAACGCAAATTCACAATTGATAATGGTTTTTCAAGAATGAAACATGATCCGAAAGCCATTACACTTTCAATGGACTTGTACTTCAAAGGTATCTCATATCGTAAGATTTGCGACCATTTAAAGCAATTCTACAATCTTGAGGTCAACCCCACAACCCCTATGCGCTGGATTAAGAAATATCTGAAAGTCCTATCTCAGTATTCAGAAAAATACAAAACCGATGTTGGTAATATCTGGCACTCCGATGAAATGACAGTATTCATCAAAAAAGATGGTGAAAAGAAATACCATGAATGGATTTGGAATATCATGGATGCAAAAACCAGATACCTATTAGCTTGCAAGATCACAAAGGATAGATTCATTAAAGACGCAGTTAAACCCCTCAAAGATGCAAAGAAACGAGCTAACAAGCGTCCTATCGCAATAGTTACCGATGGCTTACAAGCATACCAAACAGCCATTCCTAAATTATTCTATAAGAATAACGTACCAATCAAAAACCCACATATCAGACTCAAAGACTTCCAAACCAAGCCAAATAACAACATCGTTGAAAGGCTCAATGGTACACTCAGAGAGCGACAAAAAGTAATGAGGTCATTAAGTACCAATGAGGGTGCGGATGCTTACGCTGATGCAATGCGGGTTTATTACAACTATATTAGACCCCATCAATCACTCGATGGACTCACACCCTCTCAGATGGCTAACATTCCAATCGACTTAACAGGCAATAGATGGCTTAAAATGATTGAGCTATCCAGCAAGTCAAAAAGCCCCGCCAAGCAACGAAGGATCACCGCATACCCCTAAGCCCCGTTAACGCAACAGAACCGTAAAGGAGAGTAGATATTCATATATAGATACACAACTTTCTTATAATTCCATTTTGAGGCGATTTCTGCGAAAGACTGGAAATTTGCTAAAAAATAGAATTTAAATAATAATTTAAAAAGATTGAATATACATACTGTCAAATATTTTCCAACCAGTGGGTTTTATGGACCAAAAAATTATTGAAAAAGGATTGTTAATTCGTAGAGCATATCATTTATTATTCGCCCTTGTTATAATTTATTATTTATTTCCAAAAACAGTATTTGGTATCCCCACTTATATATATCTCATCATTTTCTTCTTTTTTGTACCATTAACTATCGAGATCATTCGGTTAAGGTTTAGTATAATATTTATGGGTCTTCATGAGCATGAACGGAACCATGTGGCGTCATATTTGTGGTTCACGAGCGGAGCCATGCTGCTTATCTTGATTTTTCCGCAACAGATTTCGGCACCATGTATAGTAGCAACGGCACTCGGCGACCCGGTGATTGGGTTAACAAAACCGTTGCGGCGTAGGTTCATTTTTTCTATTGCGTTCCTGATTTGTCTGATAGTATTTATTATATTCAAATATGAAATTCTGTTAGCTGTTTTAGCGGCAATAATAACATTTATTGCCGAATCATTTGAATTTAAGGTCAGACTTCGATTACGACCGAACTTATTCTGGAGCCGTAGTAAACACCAGTTCTCAAAATTTAGGTCTTTATTTGATTTTTTATTTAGAACAGATGATGATTTTATGATGCAGGTGATACCTGCCATCATACTTTCCATCATATTTTTAGTGTTTCCCCAATTACTACCACCTAAGGTTTTATTTCCATTACCGTATTTAATGCCATATGCATAGTCGGATAAGATTGAGATTATTGGCGGGCAAAATCGGGTGTGAGGATTATTCGTTTAAGCAATGTACCACTATGAGCCTCTTCAAAAGCTTCTGAGATCAGGCTCATGGGACGAAGATCAATAAATGGTTTAATTTGGATTTTATATTCTAGGACCAACTTGAGCACTTCAGAATAATAATTAGGCAGGCAACCCCAGGTACCAATTATTTCGGCATCGTATGCCATTAATTTGCTGAGGCTATATTCATTCTTTTGCATTCCAAAGCCAACCCAAATAATTCTACCGACAAAAGAGAGCAGATTGAGCGCAATATTCTGCCCAGGTGCTGAGCCCGTGACCTCGAAAATCTTCCAACCATAATTATGTGGTAGATTGTTAGACTTGCAAATATTTTTGAATTCATCTTTAATAGCTTTTGGATCTTTATCAATAGAATTAATCACAAAATCGGCTCCATATTCCAAGGCTCTCTGGAGTTTCTCGTCACTGATATCAACACCTATTACCGTTTTAGCTCCAAAAGATTTTACCATTTGTGTAGCGTACACTCCAACACCGCCACCGGTACCAATAATTATGATGTTGTCACCATCTTTAACCTCACCACGTACACACGCCTGATACGGTGTAGTAATCGCATCTGCAATTACCGCAAGCTCCTCAAGCTTAAACTCACCACACTCCTCTACGAAACACAGGTTATTCGCTGGAACTGGAATATGACTAGAAAATCCTCCGTATATCCCCAGGCTATTTCCTGGCATTTTCTGAGCTAGGCATCGGTTACCACGACCACTGTCACATATTTCACAATTATTGCAGGGCATAACCGCAGGTATAATAACTTCTTTACCTATGTAATTCTCCTCACCAGCAATAACCACACCACTTATCTCATGCCCCAAGGTTAATGGTGGTTTATTTACGGTTGGAACGCCGAAATAGAAATAACCCAAATCTGTATGACACACACCACAACCTGCGATCTTAACTAACACTTCGCCGGGGTTTAGTTTAGGTATAGGCACGTCTACCATTTCAAATTTTCCCTCGGTGACCTCACCAGTTTCACGATTTTTTGTCCATGGTTGGACCATTTGCCAAGTCTTTATCTTTTCAGGAACTTCTGCCATTTTTTCTCCTCCTAATTTTATTTCAACAATAATTGATAATTTATTATGATATTTCTGATATTGATTAATGATATTTTGATCAATAATTTCTGATTACTCCGCCACCTGGTGTTGGTTAAAAATACCGTATCTGAGGGTAATTAACCTAAAGATATTTAGATGTTTTGAAACATGTAAATATTAATCACTTACTACTTACCATTTTGTGTTA
>CBFDAW010000430.1:0-3734 GCA_965602865.1 uncultured Thermoplasmata archaeon | reverse complement strand
CTCTGTCTTGGCCCTGTTACAAGGGCGGGGTGTGCGCAGAGTATGGTTAGTGAAGGCGATGAGAAAGTGCCGCGGTGTATTAAGGGTCATATGCCATGCCGTGGTTGCTTCGGACCGATTCGGAAAGGTGCCAACCCTATGGTCGAGATGATGGGTGCAATATCATCTATTGGTCTTGACCCAAAACAGATACCAGATAGGCGGGCAATGTTAAACAGGTACATTGGTGCTCAAAACAGACTTCGACCGTTACCACCGCGCCCAGGAGCACCATAGTTTAGGAGGTGAAAAATATGGGAAAAACTTTAACTATAGCGCCTGTGACCAGATTAGAAGGTCATGCAAAAGTTACAATTCAATTAGATGATGCTGGCAATGTTGCCAATGCTCAAATGAACACAGTAGAACTTCGCGGTTTTGAGAAGTTTGCAATAGGCCGGCCAGTAGAAGAGATGCCAAGGATCACCACAAGTATTTGTGGTGTATGTCCTTGGTCACACCATTTAGCATCCGCAAAAACTACTGATGCAATTTTTGGTGTTCAGATTCCAAGTGCAGGGAGAAAATTACGTGAGTTATGCAATGCCGCAGCATTTACCGAGGAACATATACTTCATTTCTATTTCTTAGCAGGTCCGGACTTTGTCATGGGTCCTGGGGCGCCATATACAGAAAGAAATATTATTGGTATTGCAAAAGCGAACCCCGAATTAGGTAAAATGGTTGTTCACAACAGACAAAACGGTGCAAAAATCTTGAACATTGTCTCAGGTAAATCCATCCATCCGGTCACCGCCGTTCCAGGCGGTTTTAGCAAACCATTGACAGAGCAAGAACGCCAGAAATGTTTACCTATTGCTAATGAGATTCTAGAGTTCGCAAAATTCTCCATAAAGAACGCAAAAGAAAATATTTTCCCCAAGTACATGGATGCAATAAAAACTATTGGTACAATCAACACAGGATTTTTAGGGACTGTTGATGAGAACGGTGCAATGAATTTATATGACGGCAAACTGCGTTTAATGACTGTTGATGGTAATTTCACGGATTTTGCGTATGACCAATACTTAGATTATATCTCCGAGCATGTGGAGCCATGGTCCTATATGAAATTCCCGTATGATAAACGTGCTGGTGGGTTTTCTATGGATTTAAATAACCCAAAAGGGATTTATCGAACAAATACACTAGCTCGGATAAATGTAGTTGATTCGATCCCAACACCTTTAGCAAATCAAGAGCTTCAGGAGTTTCGGCAAGCATTTGGCAAACCAGTTCAGCATACTTTATTATATAACTATGCCCGATTAATCGAATTATTGTATAATGCAGAATATGTTGTACAGCTATTGAATGATCCTGAGATCACGAGCAGAGAAACCCGAGTACCAGTTACACCACGCGCAGCTCATGGGATTGGCTGTACAGAGGCACCACGCGGTACACTCATCCATGATTACGAAACAGACGCTAATGGTTTAGTGACTAGGGCTAACCTGATCGTTGGAACTACACATAACAATGCAGCAATGAACATGTCTGTGACACAAGCGGCTACAACATTAATTCAAGGTGGTAATTATAACGAGGAAATTTTAAATAAAATCGAAATGGCGATCCGTGCATACGACCCATGCCTAAGCTGTGCGACGCATAACTTTGATGGTACCATTGCCATACGAGTAGATATCGTTGACCAAAAGGGCAAAATATTAGACAGCTATAAGAATTAAAATTTTAACTACATTTTTTACCCACCTCGCCCCGGCAGATTCATATTCCCAGTACCCCTGATTCGGAACAGAAGTAACTTTGCAGTCCTCCAGGCTGTACCCGCCGTCTGGGGCAAGAGTAACCAGCCGCGGGCCATCCATCCAGTCTGGCGGCCCGGTACCGTCAAACTCATAGCTTAACACCAACGGACCTTGTATTTCGCGCCAAGTTTTATTTAAATAAACATTATTATAAGAAAATTTCTGGTAATAACCATCGATGGATTTGATAATTAATGTATCATTCGGCTTCATGCCACCTACGAACCCAAGCAGTTCTTTGATATCCACACCTCTGTAGGTACCGTTCCCGACCCAGTTGCCAAATTGATTCTGGCATGCACTTTCACCTTCCAAATACTCGATCGTATACAAATCATCTATATCAAATTCAATTGAACCAGTATAACCTGATATATTGATTGTCGAATCTTTATGACAAAAAGAATCATTAAATTTTACAATCTCCGATGTGGTCTCTAAGTCATCGACATGCACCACTACGAAATGCCGAAAACCGCCTTGTTCCTCCGGTGCATAGGGCAGTGCACCGCCACCACCGGTAATAACATACTTTATTCCATTTAACAGGGTATAATTGTATACATGAACATGCCCCGCAAAACAGTACTCGTAACTGTTGTTCTCCAAAATATGTATGAGTCTAGTGGGTACCTTTCGATCTAGATACCCATGAGTTTCAGTTAAGTATCCTACCGGTGGAACATGAGTGAATAAAATATTCTTCTTTGTACCCTCGGAGTTTTCAATTGTACATTCTCCCTCTAGCCAGGTGAATTGCTCATCGGTTATTGTTTGTCTCGATGAATCAAGTGCTAAGAATCGACGGCAACCGAAATCGAAAGAATAATCCATTGACCCTAAACAATTTCGATATGTCTCCACACCAAACTTCACATCATGGTTTCCCGGTGTAGTGAAAAGCGGTGCGGAAATGCCCGGGCTCAATGCTAAAAATCGCTTGAACTCTTCGTCTTCACTGAATGTAGTAATATCGCCGCAATGGAGAACGAAAGCGGGTTTTTGAGCATTTATTAACGGTATCATTTCTTCGAATATATCACATCGTCCCTGAGTATCACCCAGGACCACATAATTGAACTTATCAGGGTTTTGGTTGGTAATAATTTGTATATTAAGTTCATCGAATCTCTTAACCTGCCGTCGTATGACCACGGAGGTAGAAGAAATGGAGCTTATAATATCTCGATCGTTCAAGTTTACACAATTATCGTTCAACAGAACTTCGGCTTGATCGGAACCGATATTTGTAATATTTATTTCAATCATTTGTGTTGTTCTACCTATTATCTGATCAACTACCAGTTCAATTTTTGGGTTCAAACCAAGTGCTCGAATAGAAAGCTCGTTGTCCTCGTTTTTTAGGACGAATGCTTCTTTGACCGAGGTTGACAGTGATACAATGCCAGTATTTGAATTATCGATGTAATCCTTAATAGTCCAGATCGAACCGGGGCTGGTGGGATAGAGTAATATGAGCACCAACAATATAGAAATCGACCCGTAGAATAGTTTACTAGGAACTGGTTTTATAAGATCTCCTCCAATAGCCGTTATTAAACAGGATAATATCTATTATTATTTAGGTTGAAGTATCTCGATCAATACGATTTCATTGATCCAATACTTGCTCGAGGTAAATACTGGCTCGGTTGAGACATATACGATCTTAATTGGTCCGCCTTCGGATATCTCCGAACTTTCTTCCTTATATGCCAGCATAGGATTTGCCAGACCATCCCCCAACGAACTGCCATTACTGTCAAACAATTCTAAGTAACCTGCTGTTTCATCATAGGTAAATGTCTTGTTATATCCATCCACCGCAGTAATCCGGATAGAATCACCGTTTTCTAAACCACCAACGAGCCAGAGTATATATGAAAGATTTACACCCGTATAATTAAAGGGCCCGAT
>CBFDAW010000429.1:0-3734 GCA_965602865.1 uncultured Thermoplasmata archaeon | reverse complement strand
AAATGTGAAAACAGATGCAGATTAAGGGTTTTCAATGGTCAATGGCGGTAATACTGATTTACCTCTGGGATTAAGAAAAAAGTTTATTAAGTTTAAAATACATTTAAATAGAATCCAGTTATTCAGTCAATTAATTTATTCAATCAACAGTTAGCTTTAGAGAAAATTATTAAGTTTAAAGATAAAGAATTATACGAATTATATCAAGATAAACCCGTACCGCTAGGGGGAAATGATGGTTGGAAAAATTTAATATAAAATCTTTAGTGCTTTTACTTCTTATTTTAACGATTTTAGTTCTTCCAAATATATTGGTAGTAGCAAATAGAATATCAGATAGTCCCCCACCTGCTAGTGACCAAGGCTCCAGGAACTTTCAAATGGAAAAAAAAGAAGAAATCGAAGAAGTTGATATGAATAAAAAAACTGGTTTTGAGTTCGAAACTGATAACAAATTAGAAATTCAAAAATTAACGACTCAAAGCGATGACAATGGTAATTTATTCTCAGATAAAGATATCCAAATGCAACGAAAACAATATAGTGATCAAATCCGTTTCACACACAACCCAGATGGAACTACCACTGCCGAATTTAATATTAAACCAGTTTATTACTGTGATTTGTCATGTACCCAGCTGCCGATTGATACAACAATTGAATTATCAGAATATGATAATCCTGTGGACTCTTATCAATATCGGTGTGTAAAAAATAATTTGAAGGTGTATTTTCAGAAGCAGTATTCCCCCTCCGCCGATGGAAATTTAATATGTTTAAAGAACACGGCTAATCAATATCCGCTTATATGGCAGCCATTAAAAATATCAATGGATTCTGATGTCGATATGGAAAAATCAAATCAAGAGCCATTAAGGTCTAAAGATCATAATTTCCTTTCTACTAATGGTCAGGTGACGGAAAATGAAATTATTTATGAGAATCTCTATCCTGGCTGCGAAGATCGTTATGTAGTATTACCTAATAAATTAAAACATGATTTTATTCTTAATAGATTTCCGAATGAGCTTTTACAAAAAAATTCAACGACATTAAGATATTTTGGCATCCTAACACTGCCAGGAGCGCTTGTGCCATATCTAGAAGCGATTGAACAAACCGAGACCTTTGAAACCTCAAAAATAGTTGAACTTCGAACCATTTATCGCATCCCGGAACCTATCGCATTTGAACAATCAGACCCGGAACAACGAATTGCATGCAGCTATGAGTTTATCCCCCTGGCGGCAAACACTAATTCATATTGCGAAGGTTCAGGTGCAGTCACCTGGACCCAAGTCCTGGTAATTTTGAAAACCGATTTAGAATGGTTAATCGCACCACAACGGCATTATCCTGTAGTGATCGACCCTGACTTAGAAACACCAGATTATGATGAAGGCGAGGTTGGTTATGATACATATTTAGTACAGGGTAATGAGACAGAACCTGAATGGAATGATTATAATTTTGGTAAAAGCCCTAACTTGAAAGTTACAATTGCGGGTCCATCAATATTTTCCAGGGAACATCTATTACATAGAACCATATTAAAATTCCCAGGAATTGATATAATCCCTTCATATGCCCAGATCACCAAAGCTGAATTATATTTATGGGGTAAGAACGAGGGCAATATGTCTATCACGGTTTTTAGGTTATTTGATAACTGGATTGAAGGCGCGGGTACTGAAGCAGAACCCGGTTCCGATGGTGCCACGTGGAAGAACTCGGGGTACAACATTTGGTTAGGCGGTAACTATGATGGGTATAATACCGACCATAAAACCTTGCTGGTGTTAGGACAGGAGACCGCTATCAGATACTGCTGGGACATAAAAGATATTGTAAAGAGTTGGGTAACGGATCCGGTTAAGAACCCAAATAATGGTTTATTGTTAACGGGTACGGATAATGAGGATGTGATCAAGGAATTTTATTCCTCAGACTCATCAGATGCATCTCGTAGACCCCAAATAAAAATAATATATAACACCCCACCAAGGCCTTCGGGTATTGATGCAATTCATGTCTTTGAAGGCGAGCATAAGGTAATAGACATGAACGACATATTTTATGATCCCGATGCAGGCTCAGTAGTACAGGAAGAAAAGCTCTCCTTTAGACTCTGGAATGGATCGGCATTCGTTCTCGATGGTGACCCCGGTAGTATCTATTATAATGAAACATACAATTTTTCAGCGGAATTGAAATTCAATGAATTGATCATTACCCCATACGAAGATAAACAAGAATTTGGTGTGGGCACTGTTCGCGTTCAGGCAAAAGATAAACAAAGTAACTGGTTAGAGGTGAAATTAATCATAAATGTAAGTGCAGTTAATGATCCGCCAATATTTACAAAAATTAATGACGAGGAAATCCTTGATGATTATTTTAAGTTAAATGTAGAGGAAGACAGACCTATTAAAATTCCAATAGAAATATATGATCCGGATAATCTTGAGTTCTTGGAGAATAAAACCGAAAAAAAAGATGGTGCGCCTGGTGACCTGGAATTTCGATGGGAGGACAAATCCGATAAATTCACGATATCTACTACAGAAGATACTGTAAATATTACCTTTAACCCGGATAATTCGTTGGTGGGAACCTTTCATATCAATATTACAGTGTATGATACGGTTTGGAAGATGAAGAAGGTAGGCAATCGGAATAAGTATTTTAAAAATGAATTATCAAATAGCTCTATCGAATTAATCTTCACCGTTAAAAACACTAACGACCCACCAAACAAACCAAGGATCTTGGAACCTAAAGAATTTAACGAATTCTCCACCGATGACACAATTACATTTCGTGGAACTTGTTCGGATGATGACTTTTTAACGCCGGAAACAAATGAAAAGCTAACCTACAAATGGCTCTCAGGTGAAAATACTCCCTTAGGTCAAGGACAAGATTTTAAGAAGAAATTATCAAAAGGTACACATTTGATTACTCTCCGTGTTGAAGATAGAGAGGGTGCATTCAATGAAGTTAATAGAACGATTAAAGTACGCAATCGTGCAACCATTGATGAATTGAACTGCTCTAATTATTTTATTGATGATTTAGAAGATGTGCTTTGCTTCTATTACGAATCCACCGACGAAGGTGTTGAGGATTTCAAGGCAGAACGCGGTAGTTTCGTGAAATACAATGTATTTGACATCGATATAACCGATTTAACCAGTCAACGATTTGGGCAATATCTAATGATAAATTTAACAATAAATGAAAATATTTCATCAATCCTTATTGCTGAAAATTACAAGTATGAATTTTCAATATTTCTTGTGAAACCCAGACACAGTGAGGTAACAATAGATTTAAACGGGATAAAATTCTCGAAGAAGCAATATACAGACCTCTATAAACCCGCAGATTATTATGCAAAATTTACATTGGATGAAAAAGAATATAGTAAGAATGGTTTAGACAAGTTTAAAATAACACATAAGGGTAAAACATTAACATTACCGGCACACTTGGGAGATTTGGAGGCAGGTGAGGATAATACCGCAAAATTAACACCAGATTTTTCGGTCTTTGCAATTGTAAAAATCGAGGTTGAGCAACATCCTCTCGGGCTTTATCAAAAAATTGTCTGTTACGATTCAGTCGGACATGGAGGAAAAACTGCCCCGTACCCTCAACAATTTAAAAGTAGCTCAGGTGAAAATGAAAAAGGACCAAATATTGTCATAGTAACCATTATTATAATAATTATT
>CBFDAW010000428.1:0-3742 GCA_965602865.1 uncultured Thermoplasmata archaeon | reverse complement strand
CGCCGGGTTAGTTCATTCCCCGCAAGGATCAAAGATGTGGGTGTGATCTTTGACCTTGGGATACATGATATTGATGTATTGAGGTATCTTGTGGGCACTAAGATCAAAAGCATCTATACTTTAGCGGGTATAACTCAAAATCTGGATAATTCGAAATTTGAAGACCATGCAAATATACTCCTGGAATTCGAAGGTGAAAATTGCACCACACCAGGATTTATCGAGGTAAATTGGCTGACCCCCATGAAGGTTCGAAAGGTCGCATTAACCTGCTCGTCGAATTTCGTGGAGTTTGATTATATTAATCAATCCTTAGAGGTATCATCATCAATGATTATCGACTATGATATCAGTAATTTATACCAATTGCCGCAGAAATATGAGATTCGTAAAATCTCTATCAAACCCGAAGAACCACTTAAAAACGAACTTTTAGATTTTTTTGGATCTATTAAAAATTCAACTCTTCCTCTCGTGCCCGGTGAGGAGGGATTAGCCACATTGAAGATCGCACAAGCTGCCGTGGATTCTTACAAAAGTAAAAAGAGAATAGTATTGGAGGAATAATGGATTGTTCACATGTTATGGTAAATCCAAGATCGGATTCGGAACCATTATAGGTGACAATGTATTGATTGGTTACCCGTCACGTGCCGAGTTATCTGAAAGCTGTGCATTTGATGCGGAAAAGCTTCGGGATATTATAGGGTCCATAATCGGTGAGAATTGCGTACTACGAGATTTTGGGATTATCTATTCAAAGACCACATTGGGCGATTTTGTCCAAACAGGGCACCATTATCTGGTTCGTGAGGAATCCATAATAGGAAATGGCACGCTAATCGGTTCAAATGTGATAATCGAAGATAAATGTAAGATTGGAAATAATGTGTCTATCCAAAGTGGCGTATACATCCCCACTTACTGCGAAATTGGAGATAATGTATTTCTTGGGCCCAATGCTGTTTTGACTAATGATAAATATATTGGTTACCAAGACCCGCGCAAGCGTGAACTCGAAGGTGTGGTGATCGAAGAAAAAGCGAGTATTGGTGCTAATTCCACGATATTACCGGGTGTTAGGATCGGTCGTAATGTAGTAGTAGGTTCGGGTGCGGTAGTGACTCATGATGTTGAACCAGATTTGGTGGTAGTAGGTGTACCTGCTAGGGTGATCGAAAAAAGAGAGAAAATAGATTGATGATTTTTGTGACAATGATAAAGTTTTAAATATATAAACTAATAACAGTGATTAAAAAATTCCGTGGAGTATCATTACCATGATCGAAATCCCAATATCGAAACCGCTCTTCGACGAAGCCGAAAAAGCAGCAGTTGCGAATGTATTAGACTCCGGTTTAATTGCCCAGGGCCCGAAAGTCCTGGAGTTTGAAAAACAATTTACCAAGTTAATAGGCGTAAACCATGCCATTGCCACCAGCTCGGGGACCACCGCTATTCATCTGGCATTATTAGCAAATGGGATCCAGCCAGGTGATGAGGTTATTACATCGCCATTTACATTTATCGCCACTGCAACACCGATTCTATTTTGCGGCGCCAAACCCATATTTGTGGATATCGACCCTAAGACTTTCAATATAGATCCGCTCCAGGTTAAGGAAGCAATAACTGAAAAGACAAAGGCGATCTTGCCGGTGCATCTTTTTGGCCAACCAGCGGCAATGGATCATATTATGGAGCTTGCCGAGGCACACGAGTTGGTCGTGATCGAGGATGCCTGCCAGGCACACGCGGCGGCACATCATGGACGGGCAGTGGGGTCGATTGGTGATTGTGGATGTTTCAGTTTTTACCCCACTAAAAATATGACAACCAGTGAGGGTGGGATGATTACCACTAATGACTCGGAGCTTGCAGAGAGATTAAGCTTACTGCGTAACCATGGGCAGTCAAAAAGATATGATTATAATATGATCGGATATAATTTTAGAATGACGGATATCTCTGCGGCAATAGGTCTGGTGCAGTTAAACAAACTCAATGATTTAACGGAAAAACGTATTCAGAATGCAAAGAGATTAACCGATGGACTTGAGGGGCTTGTGGAAGTACCATATATTGCCCCCGATATACGGCATGTGTTTCATCAATATACCATAAAACAGAACTCTCGGGACCGGTTAAAAGAGGCACTGGAACGTGCGGGTATTGGCTCGGGGATCTATTACCCGAAACCACTTCACCAGTTCACGGTCTTTCAAGACCACATACCGGATGGTTTTAGTGCCCCGATCTCTGAAGAGGTCTCGCACGAGGTACTATCGTTACCGGTGCACCCCGGTGTTTCCGAGGATGGGATTTTAAAAATCATTGACGAGATAAAGAAGTTTATCAGTCAATGAGAATGGTTTTACAAGGATCTTTAATTTAAGAATTAAAAGAACCTGAACGAGCCGTACTTCTCGTAGCTTTCCACGGCTTCTTTGGCACTTTCATTATTGGGGTTTATTTTTAATAGATTTTCCATACAGTCAAGCGCTTCTTTGTTTTTTCCCAGTAAATTATATGTAACACCTTTATTAAACCAGGCGTCTTCGTGTCCGTCGTCTATTTTAATAGCATTATTGTAACAATTAACTGCATCTTTATACATCTTTGCTTTATTAAAGACATTACCTTTTCTGAACCAGATCTCGGCGGTTTCACCGGTAATATCTTCGACTCTTGCTAAACACTTCATCGCCTCTTCAATTTCACCCAAGCTTGCTTGCTCCATGCCCATAAACATCAGAGCGTCAATATTATTCGGATTGATCTCTAGGGCTCGATTATAGCTCTGGATAGCAAGGTTTTGTGTATTTTCTTTCGAGTAAATATTACCACGGGCAATCAATGCGTCATCATTTTTTGAATTAATCGTAATAGCTTTATCTAGGCACATGATCGCATCTTTATGTTTATTTATTCTTTCTAATCTCTTAGCCAGGTCAGTCCAGCCGCGCTCTTTATTGGAACTTGATAAAAGTGATTTTTCATAGCACTTCAGTGCCTCGATCTTCTTTCCCAATGAAGATAGGGCAATACCTTTGGTACGCCAATCATTGGAATTCTCTGGTTTATGGGATTGATTGTATACGCCTAATACCGCCATGGCATCTTTATAATCATTCTTTGAAAAATATCCAACACACTTACGTTCCGAGTTAATTACAACAATCGCATTTGGATACTTTTTTGAGATCAACGGCATAATATTTCCCAGAGTTTCATCTTCCATTACTTCCACGAAATCGGTACTCATTACATCCAAAGCTCTCACTTTTGTGATATTTTTACCTTCTGCTATTAAGTCTAGGAGTTCTAATTCGGTTATGAAACCAATTACCTCTTTGTCGTCTTTGGTAATTAAAATGGCTCCGCCTTCACCTTCCATATGCAACTTCCGCAGCTTCTGGGCGATTACGTTCAGACCTTCTTTTGAATCCGCCATCAGGAATTCATCTGTAATTTCCATTTGTCTTATCTTCGTATTTTTATTCAAATAAATGTCCCCCGGGAATATACTTGATATATGGATATTATTGTTTATATACATTTTTATTTTTTATACAATATTTAAATAGAGAATTCCATCAGTCTATTGACTGATGGTGGAAATGGAATTCTCTATTAAGTTCAATGGACTCGATAGACCATAAAATTTTTCGAAAAGCGTGACCGCCGAGGGGTTGCTTGCAACCCCGAGCAAGCCACCGGTCTATTGACCGGTGGTGCGGGC
>CBFDAW010000427.1:0-3747 GCA_965602865.1 uncultured Thermoplasmata archaeon | reverse complement strand
TATTAACAGTAGCGAAGGTTCTTGATATTTCACCAGTTATTCAATATAATCTATCTTGGTTAAAAAATAATACGGAATTACACATACATTTTATAAAGAATCTTAGTTACAATACCAGTTATGTAATTACAATTGGCATGGCAAAATCTTTTTCAGGTGGCATTCTCAAGGATTGGCCATTTGTACTTAATTTTAAGACCGAAGAGCAACCCAAAATCCTGCCGACAATAACCGCCCTAAAAATAACTTCCCCAAAACCAGGTGCAATAGTAAAACCTGGTGAGCTAATAACAGTTTCTGGTACTTCTATTGGGTTTAATAATGGCATGGAGGTTAATGTTACTCTTGGTAGCCTTACGGAAGTAGGAGTTATTAATTCCAATGGAACCTGGTCAGTTACTATTAAAGCACCAAATGTTGAAGGTAACTTTACAATAACGGTTGCTATAAGAAACATAAGTGATTCCGTTTCAATAATCATCAAGGATTCAGATAAAATAAAAGTGGATGGTGACGAGGACAAAGAAGACAAAGACAATGGGTTACTTGGTTTGGGATTAATTATGGATTTTATAATTTTTTTGGGAATTATAATTATGATTATAATCATTGTTCTTTTTATGGTAATGAAGAAGAAAAAAGAGAATATGTCCGAAGAAGAACAAAAAATTGAAGGTGAAGAGGAAGAGTGTGAAGAATGAAAGGGGGAATCTTTGGACTAATATAATATGATTTTTTCTAAATAATACAAAATTTGAATTTAGAGTATTGAAACTGGTTGGATAGAAGTAAAGAATAAAATTGTAAAATTAAAGGATATAGAGGAGTGTGAAATTCTTGAGTTTGAAACTCTTGGGTAAGATCTCTGCAGCTATTTTTGTGGTTATGTTAATTTTGATGAATTTTTACGGTTTAAATTTTGGCATCACGCCGGAGGCTGCAAGAGCCGGCGATAAACAACCATATAACTCTTTTAAGCAGTACATTTGTGGTGGTGTTGGTGAAGGCGAAGACTCAAATTACGGATGGAATATAACATATATTGAAAATCTCAATGGTGATAACTATCCTGATTTAGTAGTTGGTACTCCATGGTATGATGGTACCTTTTCTACGGATGTTGGTAAAATCTACATCTTTTTTGGATCTCCCAACTCAGGACTATCTGACATCAACTGCTCTAATGCAGATGTAACGATATCCGGTGATGCTGAGGGCAATAAATTTGGCTGGGATATTGCCGATGCTGGTGACGTTAATAACGACGGGATAAATGATCTTATTGTGGGTGCTCCGGGTGCTCTTGACAATCGCGGGCGTGTTTATATTTTCTTCGGGGGGAATATTCCCAGTGGAAGTTTTACTGCCATGGAACAGGCAGATCGTTCATTTGATGGATTAACCGCTGACGGTTATTATGGAGCGGCAGTAACCGGTGTAGGTGATATCAATAATGATGGTCATGATGAGGTACTTGTTGGAGCGCCTCGGGCTGATCAGGCTGTAATCTCTTACGGATATAAGGATAAAATCACTTTTTATCCGAATATTTGGGATGATAATGCCACCTCAAAAGGTATTATAACGTTCGATAACGGCGTAAATAATACGGTAAATGACCTAAACACCTGGGGTTTAGATGGTGATGATGATGGTTGGGATTGGATTGACAGTTTCCATGACACAACACAATTATACGGTCAAACTACCGGGGCATCATATGACCATGCGAACATTTATGCACCTTGGGAAGATGATGGCCCTGATGCTGATGGGCTTACATTGAACAATAGAACGGCATTAGAGATAATGATTGGTCGAAACCATACCGACTATAATCCTTATGGTGGATCAACGGGTTATGATCCTGGAGCTAGCGCAGCTTGGGGTATCGAATTTAATATTACTAATGAAATGTTTGACTATATTTCTAGTAATTCAACAATTACCGTATCATTCGATTATGAAGTAACGGATACAAACAACATTTATGGTTCTCCTAATACTACCTGGGAAATTTCTACAATACGATCTAGAATTTGGAATAGTTCTGACAATGCTGATAAATATTATATCGGAAATGATAGTAGATATGGGGATAAATATATATTTTATTATTCCGGTTCCGGTCTACCACCTTGGGGACCATTTTATGGGAGCTTCAAGTATGATATTACTGATTATATTGATCATGCCGGTTCATTTTATTGGGATTTCGGATGTTATCTTGATCGTGGATTTTTTACATCGAATTGTGGTATGATGGCACTTTTTGATAATATAGGTATGGAAATAACAAATGTTAAGAATTCCATCCTCCAAGGTATTAGCGGAAGTGGCTTTGGATCATCTGTTGCGGGAATTGGAGATATTAACGAGGATGGTTTACCAGATATGGTAATAGGAGCCCCAAATCTTGATGGTGGTCATGTTGCTATGATCCATGGTAAGAAAAGATTTAATACAATAGAATCAGAAAATATTGCAAATGTTATTTTGACCGGAAGAAATAATAGTGATAAATTTGGCAAATCGGTTTCATATGCAGGGGATGTGGATAATGATAATATCCCGGATATAATTATTGGCGCACCTGGTGGAAATTATGCAAATCTATATTTCGGAAAAACTTTAAACACTCCGGCTTTTATTCCCGACATGTGGGAAAATATACAAGAGCAAGAAACACCACAGGTTGAATTCAACTCAGCACCCCGGTCTACTGGAAACACTCCAGGAATTTCAGGTGATAATGATGGTTGGGATACATGGGATGGTGTTTATGGATCAACGGGCACAGCCGGTTCATCTACCAAATATAATGGTTTTGATAACATTAACACAGAACAAATTGCTGATGATGACGAATTAATTATATCTATAGGAGGACCTTACGGCAATTCTGCAAGACCAGATAGCGGTGCATATGGGATAGAGTTCCAGATTACATCAGAGATGATACAAGCGATTGAAGCTGGTGGTGGGGCGGTAATATCTTATAACTGGGACTATGAAAACAAGTTTTTATATGGTCAAAAAATTTGGATAAGAAATTATATACGTAATAATAAAGATAATTTTGATCTGGGTTGGGAATTTGACGGCAATAATGAAGAAAAAGAAGTTTATTGGTCAAATAATCCTTTGTATCATTCTGATAACGATATATTTATTCAAGATTGCTCAGAATGCTTCCAAAATGCTGATTGGTTCTATTTTGATATTGGTGGTAAGGTTGAAACTTGGAGTACCTCAGATAGAGGAGCAATTTTCCATTTTGATAATATTCATCTCCGAATAAATCATCCACCGGATATAAAATTCATTGGTGAAGATAATACAAGTTTTGGAGCTAGTGTTGGGTATTGTGATAAACTTAATCACGATGATTATGGCGATATTGTAATAGGAGCACCATGTTTTGATTCGCCAAATGGTATTGATTCAGGTGCTATTTATGGATTTTTTACCAGACTTAATAATAATTTAATATTGGCAAATAATTCGGAATTTATAACATTTGGTGAAAATCCTGGTGATAACCTTGGCTGGTCACTTTTTGGAGTCGGGAGTTTAGATTCTGATGATTATTCCGAAGTGGTCACATCAGCGATAAATTTTGACTCAACATCAAATAAAGGTAAAATTTATATATATTCAATTACCAAATCGCCACGAATTAGATTGTTGTATCCGGTGGGCGGCGAGACCTTAAATGGTAATATTACGCTGAATGCAACTATAATT
>CBFDAW010000426.1:0-3747 GCA_965602865.1 uncultured Thermoplasmata archaeon | reverse complement strand
ATACGAGAAATGCCCAGATATATATTTCTTACCCCAAGGCACTCTTGAAGATAATCAAACATACTACTGGAAGGTGGTACCGTGGGCGGGAAATGTTAAGGGTCCCGAGTCAGAGACATGGTCGTTTACGGTCAATAGAGATTATAGGCCGCGGATCGAGCTCAAACTGACAGTTAATCCGCCGTATCTCGAGCAACTCCCCGGTGATGCGGTATCCGTTCAAGCAACTGTTTATAATCTTGGCGAGTTGACGGATACTATTTCGTTGAGCGTGAATGTTCCGGCGGACGCAGATCTAAGTGCACTAGTGAACGAACCTAACACAATGGATGCGAGCCCGGATGGCACCGCTGAGTTTAATATCACGGCAACGATTGCAGAAGATGCAAAAAAAGACGAAGTAGTACTAACAGTGGCGGCAGTTTCCGGAAGGGCTGACGAGTATGATCTGGTCGTCGAAGAAAAAGCAGAATTGACCGTGAAGATATTTGGAATAGATAAACCCGAAGATCATAGTTCTTCGTTTTTGTTTACATTTCTGAACATATTATTAATTATCATTATAATCATTATTATTCTGGTATTGGTAATAATTGTTAATAACCGAAGAAAGCGTGATAAGGAGAAAAAATCGGCTAAAGAAACGGTAAGTGTAAAGCCCGGTGAGGTTCCCACGGCGGTGATAGCTGTGGGTCAGGCGCCGACGGTCGCACAACTTCCGGGTTTGGCAGCTGGTAATGTTGCTCAGGAACTACCAACCACGACTTCTACAACACCGGTCTTGGCAAGTTCACCATCGGCTGCTCAGGCACCTGCGGCTCAACAAATACCGCGGGTTCCCCAGGTCCCGCAATTGCCGCCGGCGCAAAATCAAACAACTAAACCTGGGGCTGGTAAGACTATACCGGAACCTACAATTGCAACTACCACGTCTACACCTACACCAGCGGTTCCCGCCCCCGCCCACGAAGCTGTGCCAAAACAAAAACAAATATCAGCCCAGGCGCCCATGGAAACTGATAATGCTCACCCTCAAGAGCAAGATAAAGAAGTGAGTAAACATCAAAATAAAAATCCAGAACCACAATAAGTTAGTTTCACCAAATTATTATATACATTGAAAGTTATCTTTATTTGTTTAATGGGGTCATTTGATGCAGGAAAAGCATATTGCCGTGGTCATTATTCTAATAATTTTACCAGGACTCATTGCAGTTAACCCCAACTTTGGTTCTACGACATCCGGACATGTTCAAACTACTGAAATATCAAATGAAAACGCATTCCCAGCAGATGCAAATAAATTATTAGCCAATACTCCACAAGCCTTCACCGAGAACCGCGGCCAACTCAGTAATGATGATGTAAGGTTCTACGCTCAGGATGGCTCTGTATGGTTTACTGATGATGGTGCGTGGATAGAACTCAGAGAATATGCAGAGACCAGGGGTCGAGGTGGGGTCAGGGAGACAGGCTTTGAGCCGATGGAGAGGTTTAGTGAGCCAGAGCCCGTATCATATAATCGAGTAATAATCAAGCAAGCATTCGTTGGTGCGAACAAGGTAAAGCCAGTGGGGAAAGAACGACTAAGCTGGAATAGCAATTTCTTTTATGGAAACGACTCGTCGAAATGGTGTACAGAAGTGCCGAATTATCAAGAAATATTCTACAAAAACATTTTTGATGGCATAGATTTACGGTATTACACTAATGAAAAAGGTTTGAAGTACGATCTCATCGTGCACCCAAATGCAGATATGCATGATATCAGAATAAGATATGATGGTGCAGATGGGCTGGCGATTGACGATTCAAGTAACTTAATGATCGAAACACCATTAGGTGATATTGTTGATTCTGACCTTCTTATCTATCAGAATATAGAGATTGGAAAAGAAGTGATAGTGATTGAAGGGAGATTCAAGATCTTAAATTCGACAACTTACGGGTTTGAGTTACTAGGCGAATATGATAGAAGTGAAGTCCTAATTATTGATCCGCTTATATATTCTACATTCATAGGCAAAAGTGGCAGGGAAGGAAGTTATGGTGAAATAGATATTGAAATAGATTCTTCCGGTTACGCTTATATAACAGGGTGGACGACATCATTAGATTTTCCGACCACTAATAATGCTAATGATAGTTCATTTAATGGTGGTTATGCCGATATATTTGTGTTTAAGCTTGATCAGAACGGGTCGAATCTTATATATTCTACCTTTGTGGGAGGAGATGACGTTGAGCGTTACGGAAGCATTACAATAGACTCTTTTGGGAATGCCTATATTACGGGTCAAACTCGATCCGACGATTTCCCCACAACACCAGGTGCGAACGATACATCACATAATGGTTTTTGGGATGTATTTGTTCTCAAACTTAATCCAAATGGGTCAACTCTTAATTATTCAACTTTTATAGGAGGATGGTCAGGAGAAACTGGTTATGATGTAACAGTAGATTCTTTGGGAAATTGCTTTATCACGGGAGGTACTCAATCTACGAACTTTCCAACAACACCAGGTGCTTATAATAATACTCATTCGCCGAATGTTGGTCTTGATGTTTTTATACTAAAACTCAGTTCTAACGGATCAAAACTAATTTATTCTACATTTGTAGGGAATGAAAATGATGAGGGTGGATATGGCATTGAAGTAGACTCGAATGGAAATGTATTTGTAGCTGGACATGCACATGGAAATTTCCCAACAACACCAGGAGCATACGCTAGAACAAATAAATCAATGCATGAAGCTTTCGTCCTTAAGCTTAATTCAAATGGCTCAAAACTTATTTATTCAACATATATTGGAGGCTCTGATTATGATTGGAGTACGGATATTGCTGTAGATTTGAATGGAAATGCATATATTACAGGATACACGAAATCATCTGATTTCCCGAATACAACCGGTACCTATGATACCACAAACAACGGCGGCTTTGACGTTTTTGTGCTTAAGTTGAATTCCTCCGGGTCATCGCTTATTTACTCGACGCTCGTAGGCGGAAGTGATACCGAACGGGGGAGGGCAATTACCATTGATTCAAGCGGTAATGTATATGTGACAGGGTGGACAAACTCATCAGATTTCCCAACCACACTCTGGACAATTGACAAATCTTATAACGGTGGTAAATATGATGTTTTTGTGTTCAAACTTAATTCGAACGGTTCAAATCTTATTTATTCTACATTCATAGGTGGAAATAATCATGAAAGAGGCGGTGGCATCACAATCGATTCGAGTTGTAATACTTATATAGCAGGAGTAACAAACTCATCAGATTTCCCGAATACCATTGGTGCATATGATAATACATACAACGGCGATGATGATGTTTTTGTGCTTAAACTCTCTCTCCAACCGTTCATCAATATTACTTCTCTTTCATTATTAAAGGATGAGCAGCCGCAAACCGTAGTTTATTCGCAAGTGCCCGTTTATACTTTTAGGGTAAACATCACCGATGTGGTATCGCTCTCGGATCTAATAACAATACGATTAAATCTAGATCCACTTGGAAACAATATCCAAATACTCTGGAATCGCGCTAACGGGCAGTTCTCAGAGGTGTTTGATCCGAATGATTATCTTACTCTTGACTCATCGAGCAGAGCCTACAATAGTATTTATGGAAACTGGACTATAGATTTCAATATTACCTTTAACTGGACGTATCCTGATGAAGCTTTCCATGATATCAATGCATACGCAACCAGTGCAATCTTATCTCCCG
>CBFDAW010000425.1:0-3757 GCA_965602865.1 uncultured Thermoplasmata archaeon | reverse complement strand
CTGTTCTCCCGGACCAGACCACATGCACATTATCATCGCTACCCACCGCTAACGATGGATATTGATGATACATATTAATTGTATCACTAGTCACCATAGTAATTGTACCCCAGATACCAGTTGAGGTCCGGTTAACATAATATATATTGTATAAAGCTTCATTTGTTGTATCATTTCCATACCAAGCGATGTGTGTGGTGCCAGCTGAATCTACGGCTATACTTGGCGCGAAATGACCAGTCGGTGTCCCTGTTGTCACCATTTTGAAGTTACCCCAGGTCTTACCACCGTCTGCCGAGTTCGCATAGCGGATCTGATAGTAACCAGACACATCACCGCGCCAGACCACGTGCAACCTATCGTTGGGATCGATAGTGAGGCTTGGGTCGTATTGATTTTTACCCATGGAAGCCGAGTCGGTGCTCACTTTGTTCTCCATCCAGGTTATACCCATATCCGAGGAATTTGAGATATAAATCTGACTCGGGCTCGAATTATTCTTGTATACTACATATAAATTATTCTTACTATCCATTACCAACTTTCGACCATTGTTGAACGCCGTTGCAGAACAGTCGACATCATCTTTCACCCTTATTCCTTTGGCACAGGTATAGGTATCTAATTCAAATAATGAAACGCGTTGTGAATTGTCCCGTATGACCAATCTACCGCTCTCACCGCTCACCCTCATACCGTTACACCACGAACTCCAGCCCACAGTAAATTTCTGTACTTCTTTATTGACCTCATTATCCCATACATGGATATATCCATCATAGTCATATATATAGAAATATCTACCACATAGGTCGGCTGCCGTACGCTGAGTGCGCACACCTGTGATAGTATATAATATATTTAGATTCTTATCTAGAATATAATAAGCATTGCTATCATCTCCAACTATTAGTCGTTCATCATTACCCGAGACGCCGACCGGTTGCCCTGAAAGGGTTTTCTTTGTCCAAGAGCCGGTTCCCAGGTCCACTTTATAAACATCTCCTGCGGCCATATAACGAGTAAAATAAATGGAGCTGTCATCAACCCACATGCCACCGATAGTATGACCATCAGGACCACTTAATACCTTATAAGTAGCTAAGGATGTAAGTGTATTAGCATCGAACACCTCAAAATCACAGGCTTCGGTACCTACATATATTCTATCATTGTAGACGGTAAGATATGCTCCATTACCGCTGATTTTGCAGGTCGTCGAGGTGATTGCCCAGGTTCCCTTCTTGACCTTAACTACTGGTGCCGGCGAGGTCATTGTTGTAAAATAGATATATTCTGCATCGTCGTGTATTGTTCTTCCATTATTCATATTAAAATTATTGCTCCAAACCATGGTGCCGTCAGAAACACGGTATACTTGTAAATTCGAGTTATACCCCTGCCAACAACCAAAGTAATCCTTACCGATGAATACACCATTGGATGTTGTCCAGGCACCGCTGCCGGGGAAATAATCGGCAATTTTACTCTTTATTAGCCCTGTACCAGCGCCACCGCGGCTACTCAAGCCGCCGCCGGTTGAACCGGTATACCTGAAATCATTGCGCCATGGTGTCGGGCCAGAACCGTCGTCCCAGTCGATGCTGTAGTTAAAGCCATAGTCATGCTCAGTTGGCTCTTTATACGCTACATCATCAAATGTGAACCCATCGAGTGTTAATGTTGTACCCTCAGGGATGCCTTCTTCAACTAGCATCGCTAAATCTTCGATTTTAATGACATCCTGACCATAGATTATACCATGGTTACCATTTACCGATGAATCATGGACGATATCACCTTCGCCTTCATCAAAGTTCCAATAACCTGCTAATATATTGCCTCCTGGCAATGAACTTAAAGCACCAAGACCAACAGTATAGTGCTGTTGTATTTCCGTTGTACTCAACGCAGAGTTGAAAATGCCGACTTCGTCGATCTTTCCCTCGAAGTAGAATGCACCCCAAGTTGCAGGCTCACGACGACCTATTGAAAGGTTATATGTACCTGTGGGTAATCCTCCAGAATAGTACACTCCCTTGTAGTTAGAATCCCATAAAGTAGTTGTATCCGTTTGATCAACACCATCGATGTAAATATAGAATCGGGTGCCGTCATAAACTCCCGCTACATGATGCCAAGCATTTTTAGTTGGTGGGTTGACGGGGCCGGCACCCCACCAATTATTGGTGCTAGCGCCTTTTATTTGGATGAATGGTCTTTCTTTCCAGTACGTTAATTCATACTCCTGTGGATCGGTTAAGTCCCAATTGGATCCCTTACTAATGATCATATGCTCATCTGTATCCTCATGCATCGGATTGATCCAGGCTTCCAAGGTAAGTTTATCAGTAATCTGTAAGCTCTTATCATCATTCACTAGTACATAATCATCCACACCATCGAACTTCAGCGCGTTACCAAATTTGCCTTTGGTCCAACAAGTCCCAATTTTGGCTGTAATAGTCCCTGGGTAGATATCTGGCGGTACATCGTTCACCATCAATTCGGTCTCCACATAATCGGTGCCAAGATCGTCATCCTTAAGGTCAATCGTGATCTCGAACATATCAAATGGCGTGCCGGTCTCCGGGTGGTCATCCGGGTACATATGCGTAGCTTCAATTACTCCGCGCGGTAATATCGCCGGTAACGGCTCCTCGAACTGTAAGATCAACTTGGGCGCTGAGCTTTGCCCGTAATCCGAGGTATAGAAATAACCATAGTTTGATGTGCTCTTTTCCTCAAGCTCGAATTGAGATATCATACCAAAGTTCGACCTCGGATTATCGATCCAGTTCTGGACCATCTCCAGATCCAAACTAAACTCCATTAATCCACTACCAGAGGACCAGTCCTCGGATGCAATTGGTTTGCTATCGTTGAACTTGGGTTGGTTATCCCAGGTCACACCGGGTCCGGTTGGGACCGCAGAATTATCTGTACCTTCCGACCAGCCTTCGGTGATCGGGTACCAATTCATCTTTTCCGGTGTATAATAATATCGATTATAAAATGATAATTCCAACGTTACATTGCTCACATTATTCCCGGGTGGGATGGAGCGTAAATCGAACTCGACCAAGCCCCTACTGGTTTGATAATAACTACCGACATAGGCATATGTATAGATACCATAATTATAGGTATTATATTGTTTGCGGATGTGTGTATCCTTACCATCCTCGGCGTTCGGTTGTATCTCTAGCTCGGTTAACCCCGCGGGTTTGCCCTCCTTGAACTTCTCGATTTCCTGCCAGCCAGTGTACGAGCCGTCACCCCAGGTGATATTAAACTCGAACGATTCTGTCGGAATACCTGCTGCGGGATCCTCAAATTCTGCCCGATAAATGAATTCTTCTTGTTCTTTTATCTTACTTGGTAAGGTGGAGGTACTGTTCAAATCGAGCTTGGGCGCCACATTGTGTACCTCAAGTGTTTTATTGCACACATCGAGACCGTCAGTGAACTCTGGGTTGCCAAACTCGAAGTCCTCGCTGGTGAAATATTTCAAAGGATAAGTTCCATCCCAATAGATAAATGCAAAACCCTTACTCGCTATACTATTCTGAGACCACAACATGCTTGGATAATACGGTGTGGAGCTTGTTTTATAGAAGTTCAGGTCTAGGTCCCATGTGGTACCTACTTTTTCTGCATGATGTAAAAGATATGGTGAGCTCCAACCCGGATCATTAAACGTATAACCGTACCATACTACATCTATCTCGCCAGCATCATTGATTGCTATTGATGG
>CBFDAW010000424.1:0-3772 GCA_965602865.1 uncultured Thermoplasmata archaeon | reverse complement strand
TACTACGAATTATGCTGAAGATGAGGATCCAACGACAACCACGGATATGACCAAGAATGATACCGACTATGACGGGTTGGAGGATGGCGAAGAAGACGTTAACAAAGATGGTGTTCGAAATCCAGATGAACCGAATCCGTTGGATAGGGATACCGATGATGATGGTGTGAAAGATGGTGAAGATGGAATGGGAGACGCTGATGGCGATGATTTGTTCGATTGCTTGGAGTATGATGCTGATGATGATGGGGTATATGATGGTACCGAGCTTGGTAAGACGTCGCCAATATGTGATAATAGAGAGAAGTATAAGAATGATGATTATCCGCTTAATGGAACAAATACCAGTAAAGGATATTTCTTTATAGATGAAGACCCCGCAGTTACAACAAGTCATACCAATAATGATACCGATGGTGATGGTTTGAATGATGGAATAGAAGATATCAATAGAAATGGTGTTTTTGAAAAAGGTGAAACCGATCCAAATGACAAGGATACCGATAACGATGGACTTGCGGATGGCTGGATAGATCAGAATGTTTGGAATTCAACCTTAAAGCAATTTATAAATTGTAGTGAGGGTACAATAGGAATATTTAATCTTTGGGAAGGAGAGGATCACGATAACGATGGAGAAGTTGATTTAGATGAAAACAATAATACTTTAGAAACGGATCCATTAAATCAAGATTCTGACGGAGATAAATTATGGGATGGAGATGAGGCTAAACCAGAGCATATAAAACAAGATAATATAAAAAATATAAAGAATTATGATTCGGATCCTAAAAATCCCGATAGTGATGAGGATGGTTTGAGCGATTATTTAGAAGTTACTGGTTGGACCATTTCTATAAGTTGGGAAGCAACATTCGAAATTATTAAAGGACCTTACCAACAATATTCCGATCCTTACAATGAAGATACCGATAATGATGGATTATTTGATCTCGATGAATATGTTCATGGTTCTGATCCTAAAATGTCAGATTCGGATGGGGATAATATAAATGATAAGACTGAAGTTGATGAGGGTAGTGATCCCGTGGGTATGGATGGTGTACCACCGGTAATCAATGATTTAGAGTGTTGGGTGGACCCCATTGTAGAGAAAGGAAGTGATGGTCTTCCATATCTATCTAGTATAGATATTAAAATAACAATTGATGCAAAAGATACCGCTTGTGTACATTATGTGGAACTGGAAATTAAGGATAAGGTAAAAAGAGAATATTTACAAGAAGATCAAGAGCAAACTATAATTACAGATGCAGTTATTAATATAACTATGGACTATCCATATACTGAAAAGGAGCCATTGATAATAAGAGTTGCCGATTTTTGTGGTAATATAAATGAATCTACTTGGAAACCTACTCCCAATTGGCCTAATTATATTAATCAAAATTTAGAAAGAACACGAGGTTCACGAGCAATTATCGTAAATAATCAAACTGGAAATATGAGTTCCCTTCCTGGCATTTGTTTATCAAATAATTTAACTAAAAAAATTATTGAGTTACTAGAGAAAGCGTTAAGAGAGCAAAAGGAAACCATTATTAATTATTATGATTCTATTTTGAATAAATACAATGCTTTGAAAAATGCAAATCTCTTATTTGAATTAGATAAATATGTAGATTTTATAACAGCTTTTATTGGAATGAAAGGTTACTATCATAATGGAATTTGTTTAAATTCTCTAGTAAGTATTTTACAATCAAATAATTATTATGTTATAAGAAATACATGTAAACATATTGGATATAGTACTACTAATCTAGGATTATCCTTTAATAATTACATTTTAAAAGTTTATAAGAAATTTGGAAATCTTGAAAATAAATTCAATGACACATTTTTGTATTATTTTGTTTTGAAATTACCTAATGATCTTAAGTCAGTAATTGACGAATTCGAAAATATTGAGAATGATGGTTTACCTCATATATTAAGAATAGGTTATGGAATTTCAAGTGATTTTGCTGCTACATTTTATAATGGAGATTTCGATGATATAGATAATGATGGCATTTCTAATTTTAGAGAGTCAAAAGTATTATTTAGATCACAACGAATTCATAATGATTATACACAGGGATGGATAGCTGTTAGTGAAGGAATAGGTCCTGAGGACTTAATCGAATGTTGGTATGCTGAAACAAAAGAAATAATAAAAATAGAAAACCAACCTGGGACCCTTGTAAGGTCTGGCATAACACCAGAAAAATATCCATATTCAATTTATAGAGAAAATAATAATAATTTTACTGTCTATATTTACAAATTTAAATCTAAATCTAAATCTAATGATTACGAAGGAGAGATGTCAATTTATAAACAAGATGATAAATACAAAAACCCAGGAGTAATCACCGAAAAATCATCAATTCCCAGTTATTATTATCATATTACTAATGAAGTAAAATTATGTCCAGACGCAAATCCGATGATACAAGATATTTTTGTGGAAGTAGATTGGATGGTGGCTGATGATGAATGGAATGCGAATTTACATGAAATATTTCCATTTGGAATTATACCAACAGCATTTGGCTGGTGGGATAAAGGGCATGAAATGACTACTGAGGCAAAAAAGAAAGTTAAAAATGCTTTTTCAAAATATTTTATTATACTTCATATCGATGGCGGCAGTATGGGCGGGGGTGAACCAATTCCACATGATGATAACTTTAACTGGCCCGAGGATTGGGATAATACGTATGATAATTATTTTTCATCAGAAAGACATGGGATATTCCATTATTGTGTTATGGCACATAAAGATGGATCTGGATCGGGTACACTTGGTGAAGCATTAGTTGCCGATGATCAATTTGTTTTATATGATGCAAATCTTGGTGGTGATTGGTGGCCAGGTGGTACAGATCACGCAACAAAACAAGCAAGTGTATTTATTCATGAATTAGGACATAATATCAATATATACGATGATGATGATACAGATGGTGATGGAATACTTGATAGATATATATATGATTGGGATGAAGATAGGCAAGTATTTGATTGGATTGAAGATGATGAAGATGGAGAAGGAAATGACATCCAAAATGATGGTGATAATAGAAATGAAGACGATGATGATGACCATACTTTTGAAGATTATTGTGAAAATTCAAATTGTGCAATGACCGATAGTGGTTTTCCATTATGGTATTGTGACCATCATTGGGGCCAAGCAGATCTTGCATCATCATTTTAGGAGGTTGAAGAATGAAAAGAATTGTAATAATCATTTTTATAATAATTTCTTGTTTATCTTTATCTTTATGTACTTTTTTTCCATCCTCAAATCATTCGAATAATGAAATTCAAACTTCTCATAAATACATTATTGAAATAATAATAAATCAGAATCTAAATTATACTATTTTTGTCCCAGTACCATTAGAATGGAATAAAAATGAACAGAATTCGACAGAAGTTTCAGAGGTAATAAATCAATTAAAAATTATTAATGGAACTGCTGATTTTTCAATAGTAGAAACGGAAAAAGGATTTGCATTAAAAATTATTGGAAATGACAATATTAAAATTGAAGGTAAAACAAATGTTCAATCAACAGTTTCAACAAACCCACTTACTTTATCCGTATCAAATTATACTGTAAAAGAGAAAAATCGAAAATATTGGATTTAATGAAGACTGGACTATTACGATAGAGATGTTTCCTGAAGTAAATATCCATATGGCATATTCTTACTTTGGAGATGAATTTGGAGATGAAATTGAAGCCGAGTTTAAATTT
>CBFDAW010000423.1:0-3776 GCA_965602865.1 uncultured Thermoplasmata archaeon | reverse complement strand
TATAGGTTCTTCCCAAACAATATCGTAACCTAAAGGATCATCCGGATTTAGATCCCAAGAAATATTCAGTGCATCGCCACCTGGAATTGGTTTAACGGTAAGTCCGGTAGGAATTACAGGTGGTATTATATCAATTAGGTAATGGTTGACCGCCTCGGAAAGCTCTGAGGATAAATCTACTTTGTCCAATGCTTGGATTTTATAATAGTACCAAGTATTATCGGGCAAGTTCTCATCTAGAGTCCAATTTTGTGGATGTATTACATTACTTAATATTTCCCATTGACCTGTTTTATTTGAATATAATTTATATTTAACTGTATCTTGGTTTAAGTCCCAGGAGATATTAAGTGAGTTTGTATCAGGTACACGAGTGACTTTCAAACCTGTTGGGATAGATGGTGCGGTTACATCATGATAAAAAATCTCAGTGTGTGATGTGCTCATATCAACATCTGAGTGTACCACTTCCCAAAGATTAGTAAATTCTTTTTTAACTTTTATCTGAGTAATATTTTCTGTTGCATAATTACTATAATAATACCAGCAATCGGTAACTATAATGGATTCAACGTTTCCATTTGAATTTGTAGTACTATCTGAACCACCATATCCTATACTAGCATAGATTTGGGCATTGTTATCTCTCACTTCAACATCAACATCTGAAATTGGAGTGATGCTATCATCGTCATATACTTGAATATCAAGATAATTTTTTACTTTGAGTACTCCACCACCATTCTCGGTTACTTGAACAGTATTGAAATTACTATTGATTAATGTAATTTCTCCATTATTAATTGCTTTGATATCATAACTAAATGAATTCGTCATTAAGGTTGTATTAATAATAGTCGCAAACTTCCTGTCTAAATAAAACCCATGTGCATTTATACCAGATGTGGTAATATTACAGTCTAATATATTATTATTTTTTGAATTTAGGGAAGATATACCATGACCATTTTCTCCATTAGTACAAATAATGTTCCCTGTTATATTATTATTATTTGACTCTTGATATATGAAAATACCATACGCATCCCCAGAGGTATTTATTTCGTTTTCGGATATCTCGTTATTAAAAGATTGCTGGAAATAGATACCATCTCCTCGTAAACCATATGTTGTTATGTTGTTGGATATCAATTTATTATCTGAAGAATTGTAATGATAAATTCCATATCCTCTTTCACCAAAAGTATTTATTTTATTATTTGTTAGATTAATATTCCCATAACGATAGATATAAGTTCCATACGCATTCTGTCCGGAAGTGTTTATTCGATTGTTATTAATATCATCAACCTTAGCTCGATATATGTAAATACCGTATGCCCTTTCTCCGAATGTATTTATAATATTATCTGTTATCTTATCAATGCTAGGCAACCATCCTTCGGGAGGAGCCGAAAGTGTAATGCCATAATTAAAATCCCCTGTTGTGGTAATAGTATTATTTGTTACTTGTTTGCTATTAGCCACTAAATAAATACCTCCTCCTTCTTTGCCGGAACTTGTAATAATATTACCTGTTATATTATTATCTTTTGAAGCAGTAATATATATACCTCCCGCTTGAACTCCTGCGGTATTTATAATGTTATCCCGAAGATTATTATTATTCGAATTTCTATAAAGGTAAATACTATCTCCAAGTTTTCCATAAGTATATATTTTATTGTACAATAAATTATTATCCGAACAGTAAGGAGCTAAAGAAATCCCAAATCCATATTCACCATCGGTAGTAATATGATTGTTTATTAAATCATTATCAGAAGAATATAAGTGTAGAGAGATACCTTTTCCATTAGTATTATTTATAATATTATCGGTTAGAATATTTTTTGAGGAATGAGATAATGAAATACCGTATCCATATCGAATATTTATTGTATTTCCTATTATATTATTATTATTTGAATTACCTAAAGAAATACAGTATCTATCCTGCTCAGATAAATTGAGATTATTATCCGATAAATTATTATTATTAGAATGAGAGAGATAGATGCCGCTATAGTTGAACGAATTATATTTTATCTCAGAGTAATTGCAATAACCCATTAGGATACCACCGTAGTTGAAGTTCTGGTTTGAAATATTCATATATGTACAGTTTGCACAAATCACTTCACCCAAATTAGAAGGTACTACTATCCCAGAAGTATTTTTGTAATAATAAACTGGCTTTGTGTTAATAGTATTTGTTAATTTGATAATATGACTATTCCAGTAGTCTAATAACCAATACCCAATAATCATTATACTACAATTAGTCATATTGTTCCCGAAAAGCTTTGCGTTTCTTGTTTCATAGAGGTATATACCATATCCCTCTCCAGATGTAGATGTATTGATCTGGTTTTCTATTATATCATTATTTGTAGATTCTTGTATACCTATACCGTTTTAAATGTGATTTTATTATTTGAAAGATTATTATTATTCGAAGAATCATATAGATATATGCCGTATCCCATCGATCCATATGTGTGGATAGAATTATTCATTAAAGTGTTATTTGAGGAATAAGATAAATAAATACCATGACCCCCAACTCCTGTGGTATTTATTATATTGGTTATTAGCTTATTACTCGAAGTATAAGATAAAAAGATGCCATGTCCATCCTCCCCTGTTGTATTTATTATGTTGCCTAAAAGATTGTTATTATTCGAAGAATGAGTAAGATGAATACCATATTTCCTCATTCCAGAGGTAGTTATAATGTTGTTCGTTAGATTGTTATTCGAAGATTTAGATAAATAAATACAGTATCCAGACTGACCAATAGTATTTATAGTATTATAAGTTAAACTATTATTATTCGAAGAATCGTATAGAGAAATGCCGCGTCCCCAACGCTTGGTTGTATTAATAATATTATTCGTTAGATTGTTATTCGAAGAAGTATATAAATAAATGCCATACCCCGACTGTCCAAATATATTTATTGTGTTATTGATAAGATTATTATTTGAAGAATGATGTAAAAATATACCATAGCCCTTATCCCCTATAGTTGTAATATTGTTGTTTGTAATGTATGAATTCGATGAACTAGAATTTAAAAATATTCCAAAGGTATAATTTCCTGAGACAGAGATATTAAATCCAGTTATGTTTACATTAGGCGCTGTTACATTAATTCCAGCTGCATAATCAGTGAGATAATTTGTGCCAACATAATGATGTATGATCTTACATTCTGTACTACTATTGCCAATAAGCTTAATATTTGATTTATTAACGATTACAGATTCATAATATGTTCCATTTGCAACAATGATCGTGTCACCAGGAGTTGCATTATCGATTGCTGCCTGGATTGAGATATAGTCACCACCACCCTGACTATCAACATAGATCGTGGTTGCTTTCACACATGTTTCATTTATCCCAACATCAATTATAAAAAGATTAATAAACCCCAAAGTAATGAATATAAAGATCAAATACACTGATGCCAGAGCATTTTTGACTTTGCTCAATTTCACTAAATCACCGGTTTTATATACCACGCTAATATATATAGTGTTTAAATATTTTATAAGACAAACATCGAATATTAGAGCCAAAATTACATTCCATCTCATTGTTACCGTCGGTATATCGTTAATAATAAATGATGCACATCAAAACTTATTTGGATGATACAAGAAAACCCCTTCGGGGAAATATAAAGGAATTTGTGATAGATGTATTAGAAATTCATTAGAACCCAGATGTGCCCCATTTTATCACTACAACATATTAAGTTTCTCAAG
>CBFDAW010000422.1:0-3783 GCA_965602865.1 uncultured Thermoplasmata archaeon | reverse complement strand
AGAACTCGAACAGAATATCAAGAGTGGGAACTAAAAGGTGGACTTATGAAAGTGAACCCGATACTATATTGGACCGAGGCAGATGTTTGGAGATATATAGCCATCCACCAGATCCCTGTTCATCCATGGTACGCCGAAGGGTATCGATCCATTGGCTGTGAACCTTGCTCGAGTATTGGTGGTGAGAATGAAAGAGATGGTAGATGGAAAGGGACGAGCAAGTGTGGTGGTGAGTGTGGGATACATACAAAACAATTGAAATAGGTTCGTAATCAATTGAACTTTGTCAACCTGCCTGCTTGCACCACTGGTCAATAGAATCAGGGACTTATTATTGATAATCAGTCGAAGGGGTTGGAATTCAATATTCAACATATATTATTTACTGAATTCCAAACCATTTTTATATTTTGAACATGTTTAGTATCAATTATTTAGGTGTTACCCATGGTTGAAAAAAAAACCATTGACGAAATTAACCATCGAATCCAAGCCGGAAAAGCTAATGTTATGACCTGGGACGAATTATCTACCATGCTCGAAAAAGGTGAAAGGGTACGCTGGAAGGATATCGATGTGGTCACCTCAGCCACCTGTGGTCTCATGAGCGGAACCGCCGCAGTGTTGTCGTTTCCTTTTACGGACAGAGGTGAATTTACACGCGCCAATGAAGTCTATTTGAATGGCATTCCTGCTTTCCCGGGACCATGCCCCAATGAACGACTGGGGGTGGTTGATCTCATAGTTTATGGTACCATGCATTCAAGGATTGATAATAATTATGGCGGTGGACATCTACTGAAGGACCTCGTTTCCGGTAAACCTATTAATGTCAAGCTGAAGTCAAAAGAGGGTTTAGAATTTGAAAAAGAAATAACTCTCAATAAAATGACATATGCTCGTTCATTTGGCATTCGAAATTGCTTTAAAAATTATATTGGAATGGTTAATAGATCGAAAACACCGGTACCCAGTATCTTTCATGTTCGACCTTTAAAAGGACCCTATAAAGAAGTATCCGTAAGCGGTTGCGGTGCTTTAAATCCCTTGGCAAAGGATCCGAATTTGAAAGTTATCGGTATTGGCACAAAAGTGCTAATCAATGATGCGATTGGATTTGTAACGGGGTTTGGAACACGAGCATCAGCTGAAAAACCCAATCTTTCAGGATTTGCAGATTTATTTGATATGGACCCTTATTATTTAGGTGGTTTTCAAACCATGGAAGGACCCGAAGTGATTATGAGTTGGGCGGTTCCCATACCAATTCTTGATCAAGAGATATTTGACAATGTTTGTGTAACTGATAATGAAGTACAACTACCAATTGCAAATATTTCGGATAGGCTTCCGTTTATCACATCGGATTATGGTCATGTATGGAAAGGCACTGATACTATTGTTAAATTTGATTCAAAGAGCTGTACGGCTAATCATGAGGAGTGCAAAGCTAATGGTTATATTAAGGATGGCGTCTGTCCTGTGGAACGAATTTGCCCGGTACATGCATTTACTACGAAAAACGCTAAATTGAATAGAGATTTGTGCTTCAATTGTGGTGCGTGTATACTTGCTTGTAAATGTGGGTGTTTTCAAATGGAGATGGGGGAAGTGGAAATAGATGATAAAATAATCCCGATCACTCTTCGCCAGTCAGATAGGTTTAGAGCGGGAAAACTCGCTAAACGACTTAAGACAAGAATTTTAAATGGAAGCTTTGTTATTACCGAGAAAGTAAGCCCATTGTCATTTCCCAATAAAATTTAAACACTACCGTTATCAAAATCATCATGTCAAAAATATTGGAGATTATGGATTTCCAAACCCGGAAAAATTTAAAACCGCTGGTTAAAACCAGCGGAAATCTCCGCTTCCAGCGGTTTTATACATCTGAATCTATTACCTCAACCATCTCAGGGATTTTCCCGGTCTTACCTACAAGCTCACCGATAAAGATCATACAGCCCTTTAATCCAACAATACTTTCGGCTTTTTCCAAAGCGTTTTGTATCGACATTTCGGGGTCTTTACTTTTCACCAGGTTTGCCACGGAGGTTGCGGAGGCATCTGATAAAAACGCCGATGTGGAAAATATTATGACCGCTTCTGCATCGCCAAAACTTAATGAATGTCCTACTAAACCAGCACTAGTACACACACCCAAGGGCAGGTCACCGGGCTTTATTTTGAATCCTACTTTTTTGGCAATACTATTTTCACCGGCATACACACCAATTGTAATAGGCTCGACTCCTTTAATTGAAATGTCACCACCGTTTTCCGCGAGAGCAAGTCTACTATGGTTTGCGAGCATTGCATTGGTAGCTACCTCGCTTAGCCCACCGGCTACTGCAGCCATGGGCCCAACATCCGCCAGAAGACCGGCTTGAATCATATTTCGAATGAATTTTGGAGCATTTGGATCCATTTCGAGCGGGTCCAATGAACTTATAAAATCAGGGTGTTCAAAAATGTAGTGCTCTAGAAGAACTCGAGTATTAATGACTGCATCTTTTGCACTCTCAACAGCTTCTTGTGAATCAGCCCGAAGTTTCATATGCGTCTGTTTTAAATGAAGCTCTCCGATGAAATAGTTCCCCGTCTTATTCATTCAACCACGCCTGGAAACGATTCCGAATCTCAATTGCGCTTAGGTCTATGGTGCCTACCTTTGCGTTACCAGGCTTGATCAGCAAACGAATAAAATTCGGGCCGGCAGCGCCTGCAGCCATGTTCGCGGATAGATTTCCAGGATTATCGGTAACAATCACTTTCGATATTCCACATACCTTGGCAAGGTTCTCCAATCTGAATCCGGTTGTGGATAATGTTGGCTGGTTACCAGTTGAGCCGTGGACGCCATTATCCAAACAAATAACCGTAAGGTTTTTCGGTTGCTTTGCACCGATACTAATAAGTGCATTTGGGTTCATAAGAAGTGAACCGTCACCATCAATAACCACCACATCTTTTTTGGTAAACAATGCCACCCCCAAACCTATAGACGACGCCAAACCCAGTGAACCAAGCATATAAAAATTTGACCTTTGATCGAAAACTGAATAGAGCTCTCTCGAGGGATAACCCATATTACAAATTACCGCTTTATTATCTATGAATCCAATAAGCTCACCAAGCGCCTCAAATCGGGTTTTTAGATCTTTAACATCTTCAATTATTTCTTTTTTTTCAGACACTATATTGTTAATTTGTTGTTTCGATCGAGCATTTTTTAGTTGTAACTGCATTATTTTTTTTGGTGGACCTTCAAATAATTTTGGCGAGAACAATAGACATTTGACTTTATGTTCGTTGAATATTCCTTCCAGCTCGGATAAAATATCATGTAATTCTGCTGGCTCAGTATATGATTTATATTCGACTTTCATGGCATCGAGTATTCCTGGTAAGTGCACGCCCATGGGTACTTGCGCGGCAATATTTTCCTTATAAATACCCCGGTGACTGATTATAATGGGTAATGGTAATTGATAGAATTTTGTTAATGACATGATAGCGTTTACCATATTACCAAGCCCGGAGCTCTGGATCAACATAAGCGGTTTACCGCCAGCAAGCACCGCACCTGCGGCTATTCCTAGACCCTCCTCCTCTCGCGTTAAGGATACGCTGGGGAATCTGTCGAGCATGACACTAAGTAAAGGTGCAATTTTACCACAAGGTAACTGGAGCACTAAATTTATACCCGCATCCCCGAATGCATTACATAAGTCATCGATTATCTCCATGCCCGAAGACCTCCTCTATAACCTCTTTTAATTC
>CBFDAW010000421.1:0-3789 GCA_965602865.1 uncultured Thermoplasmata archaeon | reverse complement strand
CACACGATCGCCTATGCCTGTGATATTGATGGCTGTAGTGTATGTACCCGCCAATTGATCCTGGGGGATTTGGACCTGCATCTGGAATGTTACACTTTCGTTAAGATCCAGTTCTGATGTGACGTGCTCCTCATCGTTGAGGTAAAATGTCGAGTCCCAATTAACTTCGAGCATGCTGGGGGTGATGATCACGAAATCATCACCATTGCCCTCGTTCTCGACTGTAATATTATAAGCAATGGTCTTCCCCGGGTCCACACTGATGCTCGGTGGATTTACAGTTACATTGATGTCGAAGAATTGGCTCACGATCGCGGTTAACGCAACCGTGGCACTGCTTTGCAAGGTTACCTCGCCGGAGGTTACCGTGGTACCCATTATTATGATCGGCTGTCGATCGCCCGCTGCCGCACTCTTCGGCGCATGTACTAATACTTTTACTTTCGTAACACCGTCATTCATTACTTCCACCAGTGGCTCAGCACCCGCGAAATGTCCATCTAACTCGTCCCTGAAGGATAGGCTCCAGCCTGGCTCGAGCTGGTTACGCTGCTCCAGTCTCACCGTGATCTCCGAGTTGCCGCGGTTGATCACCTCTACTTCGAATGTTGTATTTTCGCCGGCGACCACATATCTCCGCGGTTCTCTACACTCCAGTTCGAGGTCCGGGACCGGATTGACCTCTATTAACAAATAATCATATCTCGTGAGATTATCGATTAAGTTTGTATTCTGGCTGTATTTTGAAGTGGCAACTAACTTCAGCGTTAGGATCTCATTCTCTTGTGCGTCGGTTGGTGCAATGATTTTAAAAGCAGCCTCGCCCTCACTACCCCTAAATTCTCCGGGGAACTGGTCCTCCATGATCGGTGCATCAAGCTGTAATGCACTCGGGTAATGTGGACTTTCTGTTTTATCAAATACCGCCTCCCAGCCCCAAAGTACTCCATCGATTCGAAGATCATAAGTATCATTTAAGTTACCCTTATTTTTAACACTTACCTCGACGGTTGCCTGGTCACTGGGATTAATCTTGATGACTCTCTGGCCGTACAGCTCGCTCTCCGTGTCCTGGACAGGCTCTTTTAGAATTTCGATTTCGAAATCCAGGGATATTTCAAGGTTCGTAGTTGTCTGGACACTATCACGCGCCCATGGATCCATCGATGAATTTGCTTCTATTTCTATCTGTGTAAATTCACCCAGGTCACCGGACCATGGCGCAGTCACTGTCAAGGTAATATTAGCTGTTTGATAGCTCTGTAAGACAGTATAAGGCTCACCCAGTCCTTCGGCACCGCCGCTCCATTCTAAATCTTCGCCGGTAAGAATTGGTGTCGGCCATTCATGGTCACCCAGCACTATACCACCTTTGTACACGAACTGAGAAGTATGCAGCCAGAATGTATCACTTTCCGAAAATGTCTGGGAGCTACCGATGTTTGTGACTGTAATGTTATAAACCACCGACTCGCCCGGTTTCACGCTTTTTTTCAACGATTCTCTAACCGGCCCCTTAGGTGTCTGGATTAATTGCGGATCAACTTTGACGCCGTACGACGTTCCTGGGTTATAAATACCCGTATTATTTAGATCTCCATGGAACTTTGGCCAATCAACCTGTCCCGGAACGCTTGAGCCACCGGCACTGATGCAATACAGAGTACCTTTGTTATCACCGATCAATACTTCTAATTGACCATCGTAATTTATATCACCAACCACAGGTGAGGAAATACCTATTTCACCGGAACTACCTTCCACTGTGGTGGTATCGAATGTCCACAGGATATCGTAAATACCGGATTCGCCACCTGCATCTTCTACACCGTCATCCTTGGGGTTGGCATTACCATCGCGATCGAGTTCTTGTGGATCGGCTTCGAAACAATACACCTTTCCATCATCGGAACCTATTACCACTTCTAATCTATCATCAGAATTAATATTACAGACTGCCGGTGAAGAAATGATCCTGCCGCCGGTTTTAAATTGCCATAGCTCTGATAAGTCCCTCGAATCTAAACAATAAAATACACCACTATCGCAACCAAAATATAACTCCATAATAATTTTCTCGTCTTCAGCTAATTTATCCGGGTCTAAATTCTGGGCGTCGCATGCAACCGGGGAACTTACCAAACCACCCGGAACAGAATTTATTACAAACTCATTAACTGGCTCACTACCATCCTGGCGATACATCTTAACCGCACCAGGTGATGAGTCCCATTGATGCCCCGTACAGTAACCTATAATACACTCTAACTCCGGTCCACCCGTAAAATTACCAACCGCCGGTGTGCCGTATGTTTGATGTGCGAATGCCGTCACTTGCGCAGCCTCTTCATATTCATTCCAAGCATTACCTGGTCCTTGTTTCCAGATCCTTCCAGCCAAATTATGTGTGCTCGTAAGAAAGTCAGAGTATAATACCTTGGTGGTTGGATTTTGTTCTTTAATAGATTCAGGTGGGCCACCGTCTCGAACTAACCAACCATCCAATTCCGCGGCAACTATACTGCAGGTCATGAATGCGTGTTCACCAACTGACATTTGTTTAGCAAAAACTTCTTGACCGTTCGCCTGCCAGCATTCGAGATATCCCTGGGCATCTGCATAATCGTCCGAGCCAAGAACAATTTCGAGATCATCACGATAACCAACATAATTTCCATCTGCATCAACACCCGCATAATCACCCTCCAAATCGCACACCGCAACACTGGAAAAATAATAGCCCTCGGTTGATCCCTTATCCTTCCAATGAGTAGTTCCATCAGGTGCTAAACACAGTATACCATTTTGTACGCCTATTAATAATTCTGGTGCATTACCCCCACCGATATCCACGGGTGTAACAGATGAGAAAAGAGGAGGTGGTGAAAAATCTAAACTTATATGAGAAGAAGCGGTTATTGCATCATCGATTACACAATCTGAATAAGTCCAATACGGATCCCCACCTTTATCGCGGACATAGATATGGTCATCTGCACAACCAACGGCAATTTCTAAAAATTTCTTACCCATGCCGCCCGTTGGCGGGTTCAGGTCACAGAGTGCCGGTGTGGATAACGGTTCGTTCTCGGTGCTTAATTTTTCGGACCAGAGCAACTCACCACCTTCTTTGCCTCGCATGGTACCAAGGGTTGATATTGGTTCATTTGTAGGTGATAACTGGTCATCGTTAAAATCCGGTACTATGCTCCCAGGTGAGATCTTTGAATTGGATGAAGTATAAATATAATAGATTGCTCCCACGATTCCACCTATTAAAAGAAGACTGATGATTATACTTACAAAAACTAACTTGATTTTACTACTCTTTAAACCCCACATTAGGACCACCTGTTTGACTATACGTAGGAATAATATATATAAAACTATTGGAACATTTTTCGAATTGATTTATAAACTTACCGATATACTCAATTCAAATATTGGTGATTGTATAAGAATTTCTACATTTTACTTATTATTTTTCATCCTCGTATTAAAAATAGAGAATTCCATTTCCACCATCAATCAATAGACTGATGGAATTCTCTGTTTAAAATTAATATTCTTCCTTACCACCAGGTTTCCAACCGAAAATACTACCGCGCTTCTTGATTATTATTAATATGATCAGTAAGAATATTACTATTAGGATTATTGGGATAACTGAACATACTGACCGGTTCGTGAGTAACTCGGCTAAACCACCTGACTCCACATTTACACTCTTCGATTTCTCGTTATTGTTCTCGAATTTCTCCACAATAGCGTTCTCCGGGTCTACCTTGA
>CBFDAW010000420.1:0-3790 GCA_965602865.1 uncultured Thermoplasmata archaeon | reverse complement strand
AGGAAATCTAAAGAAACTAATAGAGTTGCAAAAACACTACAATGAAAAATTCATATGACGCTGTTTATTGATTGTTAGTCAGCCTCAATTATTTATCCTTTTATTTTAAATTATTTATTCTCCATATTTAAATAGAATATTACAGCTCCCTTCACTACTGACCATGCATGGTCCTATGGGATTCTCGGGTGTGCACCTTGTACCGAACAACGGACAGTCACTTGAGTCTATTATCCCACGCAACACTTCACCACATCTGCACCCGCTTGGTTCTTTGTATTCAATATTTTGAATTTCTTCAAGCTCCGCCGAATACTTTTTTCTGGCGTCATACATTTCGAAGTCACTTTTGAGCTTTAATCCACTTTTTGGAATAACTGGGAACCCGCGCCAACGGACATCCGCTTCAGAGAACACCTCTGACATCATTTCTATTGCCTTTTGATTTCCATCTTCATGCACAACACGTTTGTATTCATTTTCCAGTTCTGCACGCCCGTCTTTAATCTGTTTAGCTAGCATGAACACTCCCATTAGTAAATCGAGAGGTTCAAAACCCGCTATTACCTGTGGTACTTTGTATTTTTCAGATATGAATTTGTATGGTCTCAAACCAATTATCGTACTGACATGCCCAGGTTCGATTAACCCGTGAAGACGTATCTCACCCATTTCTATGATTGCTTTGAGGGCATTGGGTACCGTCCGATGAAAACATAGAATCGAAAAATTATCAGGTGGGTTCTTTAACAACACCGCCGCGGAACTGGGTGCGGTTGTCTCGAAGCCTATACCTAAAAATACCGTCTCGTTGCCGGAAGTTCTGGCATATTTGACGGCGTCGGAAACACTGTATACTATTTGAATATCAAACCCTTGAACATGTAGATCCGCCAGGGAGCCATGGATACCCGGTACCTTCATCATATCGCCGAACACTGTGATGGATTTACCATTCCTGGCAAGAGTCATCGCTTCTTCAATCTCTTTTGGTGTGGTCACGCATACGGGGCACCCTGGACCCTGGCGAATATCAATACCGGCATCTTTAAGCAACTTCTGGAGACCGAAGCGAACTAAAGTATCTTGATGGGTGCCGCATACATGCATTAGGGTAATGTTCAGCTCCATTGAGTTTAATTTCATAATAATTTTCCGTGCCAATTCCTTGTCTCGAAATTCAAACATACCCATTGCTTATCTTAGAGGTTCAAATAAAGTTTTCGATTTTCTTCTATGAATAAGTATATTCTAATTGCTTTCGGATAAAAATGTTTATTACAGATTACTTGATTGCCATTAAAATGAAAATGTTAGATATATCCTGGTGATTACAAATGAAGAATATAAAAGAAGCGAACGATGTGCTCAAACATGAAGGAGTGAAGTGGGTCCAAGGTCATTTTACCGACTTATTGGGTTATTTACGGTCTTATACCTCACCCGTGGAAGAATATATTGAACAAGATATGTGGAAAAACGGGATCAGCATCGACGGATCATCCGTGGGATTTTGTGATATCAGTAAATCGGATATGAATGTCGTTCCCGATGTGAACACGCTACAAATATTACCTTGGACAAGCGGTGAACAAAAAACCGCGCGTGTGATTTTGGACATAATGGAGGCAAAAACCTGGGCGCCATTCGCTGGTGCGCCGCGAAATATTGCGCGTCGTGCCGATTCCGAGGCAATGAACGCGGGTTTTTCTCATGTTTGGTTCTCCCCCGAGCTTGAATATTACCTGTTCAAATCCATAAATGATGCAATAGTCCAGAACGAAAGCTGGAACATAGATGTTCAAGCCAATCTTGTAAATATTACAACTTTATCACATTCATTTAAAGACTGTCTGATCCCAAGATATTTACAGAAGCCGAAAGAGAGCTATTTCATAGCTCCACCCATAGACATAACCGATGAGTTCAGGAACGATTTTGCTTCAGCGTTGCTAAAACTGGATATTCCAGTAAAATATCATCATCATGAAACAGGCTCAAGTCAAGTGGAGGTGGAATTTCGTGCAGTATCCTCGGCGGTGGAAGCCGGGGATTGTTCGACATTATACAAATTCGTTGCCAGAAATATTGCAGAAAAATTCGGATTTTTACCAACCTTTATGCCGAAACCCATCTCTGGCGATTCTGGCTCGGGTATGCATGCCCACATGACACTATGGAAGAAAGGTAAGACCTGTTTCTATGATAAAGATGACCCCAATTCATTGAGCCAGATTGCCAGGTATTTTATTGGCGGGATACTCGACCATGCCCAAGGTATGTGTGCGATCACAAACCCTACAATCAATTCATATAAACGTCTGGTTCCCGGCAGTGAGGCACCGGTGTATATCGCCTGGTCATCTATGAACCGGTCAGCTTTAATTCGAGTGCCTGATCATACCGATGACCCATTAACGGTAAATTGTGAGGCACGCCACCCCGATCCGTCAGCAAACCCGTATCTGGTTTTTGCAGTACTGCTAAATGCCGGTTTGGACGGGATCAAGAAAAAGCTGGACCCCGGTGAGCCGGTGAACGCTAACATTTATAAGTTATCATTACAGAAACAAAAAGAATATGGTATTAACCAGCTTCCCGCAACATTAGGCGCCGCCTTAGATTATCTCGAGACTGATGAGATGATGCAGCATGCACTCGGAAAAAAGGTGTTTGATGATTTACTGGAATTAAAGCGTAAAGAATGGGTAACATTCTGTAACATTGTTTCACCTTGGGAACACTATAAATATTTTGATATTTAATTAACAATTCAGATTTAGCATATCTTTTTATCCAATACATGTTAATCAGTAATTTTATACACTGTGATTTTAGAATATTATATATTAAATAATAAAAGAGCATATATCTTAATTAGAGCTGATATTTTCATAATTTCAATTAATCTTAGCAGTAATTGTAAATTAAGCTTAATATACCAAAATTCAAATCCATTGGTGAGAAAATGCCAGGTTTAAATAAAAGGGATATAATTAATATTGTAAATAAGGAAAGGGTTAAGTTCATTCAATTTACTTTCATGGATATACGTGGTATTCCCAAGAATGTCACATTACCATCAGACAAGCTTGAACATGCGCTTAATGATGGAGTTATATTCGACGGCTCATCTATCGCGGGTTACGCTGAGATTCATGAGTCTGATATGCGCTTGTATCCCGATTTGAATTCATTTTGTATTTTACCAGAAAATAAAACTGGTAGCGACAAATACAAAACCGCTACAATTATTTGTGATGTTTATGACTCAAATGGTCGTCCATTCGAGGGTGACCCGAGATATGTTTTGAAGAACCTCATTAAAAAAACTAACCGAAAAGGATATAATTATTACACAGGTCCCGAGTTCGAATTCTTCTTGTTTAAGTTGGAGAATGACGAGCCGAGTCTAAGTGTCTCTGATTACGGAGGTTATTTTGATCTAATGCCCATTGACCGATGCGAGACCGTGCGAAAAGAAATTGTTAATTATCTTCAACATTTTAAGGGATGGGTTAAAGATTCAAAAAGTAAGCTTAAAGAGATACCATATTTCAATATCGAGGCTGTACATCATGAAGTAGCCCCCGCCCAGCATGAGATCGATTTCAGATATTCAGATGCGTTAAGTTCGGCGGATCGTGTGTTTTTAGTTAAATTTGCCATAAAAACCGTGGCACAGCGAAATGGATATTGGGCAACATTTATGCCTAAACCATTGCCGGATGTAAACGGCTCGGGGATGCATGTTCATCAGTCATTAATCGCTGACCAAAAAGAACCTTGG
>CBFDAW010000419.1:0-3796 GCA_965602865.1 uncultured Thermoplasmata archaeon | reverse complement strand
ACCTCATGACCCAGAACCAAGGGCACCTTATCTTTACGGTACCATTCCATCACATCACTGCCGCAAATACCACTTGCTTCTACCCGAAGCAGCAGCTCGTCCGAACCGATCTCAGGCTTCGGCTGCTCCTCGATGCGAACATCGGAATTACTATAATACATCGCTACACGCATTATAAACACCTTTTTGAATTAAAAAATGCCTCCGACCCTTAGCTCATAGGATGGTAATTGGGATTTTAGACCGTATTATTGATTCGATTTACCCTTCAGTTCATTGAACTTTTGATAAGCTTCCTCGGGCGTGTGGTTCTCATGCACCACTGTACGTACCGCTTGTATCATTGCCACGGGGTCCTCTGACTGGAAGATGTTGCGGCCCATGTCCACACCGATCGCACCGGCTTCGAGTGCATCATGCGCCATTTTTAAAGCATCCAGTTCTGGTTGCTTTTTACCACCGGCGATCACCACGGGCACGGGACAGGTGTCGATTACTTGTTCAAAGTTATCCACAAAGTAAGTTTTGACAACGTTCGCACCCAACTCGGCGGCTATCCGTGACGCCAGGCTCATGTACCGTGCATCACGCGTCATCTCTTTACCCACCGCGGTCACCGCTATAGTTGGTACACCATAGCGGTTCGAGTCATTGATCAATTCGGAGAAATGCAATAGTGTATCCCGCTCAAAATCCGCGCCCACCATAATGGAAAATGCCACCCCGGTAGCATTTAATCGAATAGCGTCCTCCATGTTCATGATCACGCCCTCGCGCAAGAGTTCCTTGCTTAGAATACTGGTCCCTCCCGAGACCCTGAGCACTATTGGAATATCCACATCCGGGGATATGTAATTACGCAGTGCGCCGCGGGTGAGCATAAGGGTGTCAGCGTACGGTATTAACGGATTTACCATCTTTGCTAGGTCCTCCAGCCCGGTGGTCGGTCCCATGAAATACCCATGGTCAACAGCTAACATTACGGTTCTACCATCTTTCGGTTTTATTATCTTTGATAGTCTATTCTTCATGCCCCAGTCCATATTAGGTCCCCCCCTTTATACATGGAGGCTGGTATTGAGATCTTTATTATGAATCATTCAATTGAGCTGGATATTGAAACTATTATATTTAGCTTTTTTCTTAGGCTAATACCAAACATTTAAAAAAACTATCCCGGCATCAACCAGTACGCTTTGATGAACTCATCCCACTGCGTATCTTTGGAAAAATCGATATTATCGTATTTTTCATTATACTCGGTGCTTCGTTGGGGCATATAAACCGATAACCCATGGGCATTCACATGGTCGCCTTCTGTGGGGTCGTTACCATGGCGTTCGAAGACCACTGCATCATTCACCGCTTGTTTTACCTTGGCTGCTGAATCACTTATATCCTGTAACGCCATAACACTTGAAACCTTATCGGCAAAGTCCCAGAGGTCGATGTTTGTGAAGGATGCTACGCCTATAAAATCCAGCTGACCGCTAAACTGTTCGGTCACTTGCAACGCGGAAGTGACTCGCTGACGGCGAATTGGGAAAACCGATTTTATGGCGGTGGCGAACTCATCTACCTCTATCACGACCTTATTGATCTTGGAGGTATCGATTACGCTTAAGGTATCACTCGACTCCTGTTTCGGGATACTCGGTGGTGTACGCCAGGGACCGTATTGCTTGAAATGTTGTACGATGACCTGGCAGAACTGTTTTGGTGACATCTCGGGCCGGTCTATTAGTGCCCCCCACATAAGGTCGTACTGCCAGTTACCAACTACAAAACCACCGTCCGTGGTATTCTCGGCACCGTATGAAAATGCTTGCGAGCCAATAAAAAAATCAGTATATCCCTGCAATGGATACACGAACTCTACCATCCCCACCAGGCAAGCTTCCGTGGCTAGAATATCAAGCTTCCGACCAAAATGTTCCTTGATATCAGAGAGCGATGCCTTCAAATCGTCGAGATCTAGATTATCGCCATCTGAAGTATCATCCCAGCAGATACCGCGCCAGCCGCCGCCGTGGTTGCTTAGGAGGATTAGATGATGTTCTGCGGGATATTTCGTAAATGTCCATTTTGCCATGGCGGTAAGTGTTTTTGGGTCAGCCATGTTCACTTCATTGGTCCAGTTCGAATGAACATCCGCAAGCGGTATCTCATCCATTGATCCTTTTTTAATGTACAAGACCTTGGAATCATCCGCCCCGGCACGGTCCAATAGACAAACCATATGTACGTCGTCTGTAGAACCTACACGCTGTAAAAATTCCAAATTGGTTAGCATTTCGTTGAACTCGGCTAAATTATTGTCACCATCGAAATAGAACAAGCATGTCCAGCTTGCCGTGGTTCTCGTATCTTCTTCTCGATCTACCCACTTACCAAGATAGTTCGTGGTTAGGCTAACGCCAACGAGGGCAGATATCACAATTATTAAAATAATTAATACCGTGAATTTATGCGAAATCATTCGTGAAGTTATCTGTCGAACCCCAGCTAGAATCATGATACACAATCTATTTTGAAATTATTTAACAATTTTGGTTTGAACAAAAAATTTAATTACAACCAAATTCATTTAAAATCTGTGATGGTCATTGAAGCGGGTAATATTATTTCTAATGCTGGTTGGTATAATTATTAGTACCATACCCATTATAACATCATCATTTGCAGAGGTAAGATACATTGAAAATAATCACTCCGCGCTTGAACCAGATTCTGAAAACGAATCCGTCGAAGAACAAGAGAACAGGATAGCGATCATCGATACCAGTTATGGGATCATAACCATCGAGCTCTTCGAACGGCGGGCACCGGTCACCACCGCTAATTTCATAAACCTCTCATTAGACGGGTTTTATGATGGCTTATTGTTCCACCGTGTGATCGATGACTTCGTGATCCAGACCGGGGACCCTAACACACGCGATAATAATCCATATAACGACGGTTCAGGTGGCTCAAGTAGAACGATTCCGCTCGAGATCCACCCGGAACTTACACATGTGGACGGTGCGGTAGGTATGGCTCGTGGAGCCGAGTTGGACAGCGCTACTAGCCAATTCTATATCTGCGATGGTGACCAGCACCAACTAGATGGCGATTATGCCGTCTTTGGTGTCACTATTGATGGCATCGAAGCGGTGCGACAGATCGCACAGGTAGAGACCTGGGGAAATAAACGCCCATTGCTGAAAGATCATCCGATCGAAGATGTATTTATGTACTCGGTATTTATCACAGACAACAATTCGGGGTTAAGTTATGCACCACCCGTCGAAGAGGATAATTGGTTCTTTGACGATTCGTTCAGCGTGCCTGGGTTTGATGGTGCTAGCGTTCTATGCAGCATTGTAATTATTATCTTCGTACTGCGTAAGAAAAGAAATAGAAAAAGGTGAGTAGTATATAATAAAAAATTGCGATATAAAAGTAATAAATCACAACGCAATTTTTTTATTAATACGGTAAATTTGTAACTGATTTTGGATTTGATTACTGGGGCGGGTATGGCGGTTGCTTGGATGGTTGGGGTGGATATGGCGGTTGGTGAGGGTGCGGTCGGGCAAGTGGTGGTGGTTGCGGTGGTTGCTGAAGTTGTTCCGGTGGGTACGGTTGATTATTATACCCTGGCGGGTACGGCGGCGTTTGTTCTTTATTCATCTTCTTTATTAAAACAACGACTATTATTATAACAACAAATACTACTATACCTATTCCGGCTGCCAGTATAAGTAATATATTTAAGCCAGTATCATCGTTACTATCACTGCTGAATGACGAG
>CBFDAW010000418.1:0-3797 GCA_965602865.1 uncultured Thermoplasmata archaeon | reverse complement strand
TTTTTTCTGCATATGGTTTCTTTGAAATGGACGAGGTAATGCTGTGCGCCCTACTGTTTATTGCATGTGTTATGCTTTCATACTTAGATTGGAAAATCACTCTTGGAATAATTTTTCTGATTAACCTTTCTTATTTCGGGTTAATGCAAACCGAATGGCTAACTATTTTTTCAGGCCATTACTTAGGGGGTTATCCTGCAGCGATTTATTACCTCCCCATAATGCTCGTTGGGCTCATAACAGGTAAAGGAATGCTCTCTAAGGATGGGTTTTGGTGCAGGAAAAACAATATAACAATTATCATAACATTCGCATTTTTTATAGTTTTTTTGGCTATTATTCCTCTAACTAAAATTCCCGCATCACCACCATATATCATGTTATCAATACTTTTCTCGTACCTGTTTTTTGGACTTATGATAAATGTGGTTCAAAAAACAAAATATATTAAAGGATTAGAAAATATTGGTCGTACACCTCTTCGCTACTGGCTCATGATGTATATTATTTTTATTATACCTATGATAATCTATGTTAGGTTCTCTGGTCAGAGTTTTCCTCTTCATATACATTGGCCGTTAGGTATCGCGATAAGTTTAATGATAATGGTACTACTTTGGTGGATATCTACTTTTATTGACAGATATATCACTGAAAGATCGAAACGGTAGGTAATAACTTCAATACCCCCATTCTTCCCCCTTACAACGAGATAAAAAGATATTTGCTATTCGGTTCATTGTCTTTGTTCAACTTTAAATTTGTTAATAAATTCTTCGATAGTTTCATTAATTCTTCTATGCCAAGAATCTACACATTCATCTAGGCATTCCTTCACCTCTTTCGGGGTTTGTGCAGAATATAAATAATAATGCCCTCCCATTTCTAGAAATTGACGTTTTTTAAAACAAAGATTGCATGATATTAGATGTCTTAAGCAGCGATATGCTGTGCTGCGATCTCTATTAATTCTTTTTGCCACCTCATCTGCTCTCAGCGGTCCTTCTTGGACAAGAATTGAATATACCTCTACTTCAAGAGGATTCAAACTAAATACACATTGTAGTAATTCTCTGCAATCACCTGAGCCAGGGATTAATTGTGTTGGGGGAAATTTCATATATATCAACAAAGTTTTTTTGATATAAAAAGATTTACGCACAAATTACGCAAAAGTACTGTTATTTATTTTTAATTTGGTTGTGTGGGAATTGGGCACAAACATAACCAGGACATAATGTTTAAATAAAATAATAAGGTTTTATCTAATCGACCAAATCCGAGTAATGGATGGTGTAAAAATGGATAATAAAATCGGTGCGGTGCTCGTTGTTGGTGGCGGCATCTCAGGCATGCAATCCTCACTAGATCTTGCAGATTCGGGTTTTAAGGTATATTTACTCGATACCCTACCCAGTATAGGTGGGGTAATGTCACAGTTAGATAAAACCTTTCCAACCAATGATTGCTCAATGTGCATTATGGCACCAAAACTTGTAGCTACAGGACGGCATCATAACATTCATGTGATTTCAAATGCGGAGGTTGAAAAAGTAGAGGGTGAACCCGGTAATTTCAAAGTTACCGTTAAAAAGCGTGCGCGCCGAGTGAATGAAGAAAAATGTACTGGCTGTGGTGTATGTGCATCGAAATGTCCCATGGAAGCCATCGATGAATACAATGAAGGATTTTTACCACGTGCAAGCATATTTATCCGCTATCCACAAGCAGTTCCGTTGGTATTTTGCATTGACCCGGATAAATGTATCGGTTGCGGGATTTGTGCCGAAGAATGTAAAGCAGATGCAGTGGAGTACGCCCAGGAAGATTCGCTCATTGACCTTGACGTTGGTTCGATTATTTTATCGCCTGGTTTTAAAGTGTATAACCCAACACCAAAAGAAGAATATGGGTATGGTGTGTATAAGAATGTATTAACAAGCATGGAGTTTGAACGATTTTTAAGTGCTACGGGGCCATACTCAGGGACCGTACTTAGGCCATCAGATGGTGAGGTGCCACAGAAGGTTGCATTCATTCAATGTGTAGGTTCCCGTGAGGACCCGGGTAAAGGTGGAAATCCGTATTGTTCAGCGGTATGCTGTATGTATGCTATGAAAGAGGCAGTGATTGCCAAAGAACATACGGCAGGTCTTGAACCGCATATCTTCTTTATGGATATTCGGGCACACGGTAAAGAATTTGATGATTATTATGAACGCGCTGAGCAGGAACATGGGATTAAATTCACACGTTCCCGGGTTTCTGAGGTGCAGGAGGACCCCAAAACCAAAAACCTTACTGTGACATACGTTGAAAAAGGTGAGGAAATTAAACGTGAAGAATTTGATATGGTGGTGCTTGGCATCGGTTTCATGCCACCTGAGAATGTAGAAAAATTGGCTGAGAAGCTAGGGATTGAACTAAATCAATACAACTTCTGCAATACCAGTAGTTTCACACCCCTTGAAACCAGTAAACCCGGAGTTTTTGTAAGTGGTGCGTTTTCTGGGCCGAAGGATATTCCCGATACCGTTGCCCAGGCATCCGGGGCGGCTGCGAAAGCTTCGAGTTTAATTGCCGATGCACGCTGGACTGAGACTACAACCAAAGAATATCCACCGGAACGTGAAGTAGCAGGTTCCGAACCTCGAATTGGCGTATTCGTTTGTCATTGTGGCATTAATATCGGTGGTGTGGTAGATGTGCCCGCTGTTGTAGAATATGCTAAGTCATTACCAAATGTTGTCCATGCAGAGCATAATCTTTACACCTGTTCAGAGGACACTCAGGGACACATAAAAGAGATGATCCAAGAGCATAATCTAAATCGTACAATCGTGGCAAGCTGTACACCGCGCACCCATGAACCATTATTTAGAAATACCACTGCGGAAGGTGGTCTTAATCCATATTTATTCGAAATGGCAAATATCCGTGATCAATGTTCTTGGGTGCACATGCACGAACCTGATAAAGCCACCGCAAAAGCAAAGGATCTAGTAAGAATGGCCGTGGCAAAGTCCAGATTACTGGAACCTTTGAAAAAAATGACGCTGCCACTTAATAAGAATGTATTAGTTCTCGGTGGTGGATTATCAGGCATGACCGCAGCTCTCGAATTAGCGAACCAAGGGTTCCAGAGCTATTTAGTAGAAAAAGAATCAGAGCTGGGCGGTAACCTGCGATTTATTTATTACACCCTAAGCCAAAACGGTAAGGATTACAGTTCAAAAGCTGAAGACCCACAGACTAAATTAAAAGAGCTTGTTGAAGCGGTGACAAGTAATGATAAAATTAAAGTGTACACCAATACAACCTTGAAGGAAGTCAACGGTTTCGTGGGGAACTTTAAGTCTACTTTGGCTTCAAATGGCACCGAGGCGACCGTGGAACATGGGGTGGTTATTATTGCCACCGGTGGGTATGAATATAAACCGGACAAATATCTGTACGGCGAAAACCCGAACATAATAACGCAGCGTGAACTAGAAGCAAAACTTGCGAAGGGCGAGTTTGATGCAAAGTCCGTGGTTATGATTCAATGTGTCGGCAGCCGTGATGAGGATTACAAATGGTGTTCACGAACTTGCTGCGCTGAAGCGGTTAAAAATGCGTTGAAGATCAAAGAATTGAAACCAGATTCTAAAATCTTTATATTATACAAAGATATTCGAACTTTTGGCTTCCGTGAGGATTACTTTCGTGAAGCAGGTGAAATCGGTGTGCAATTTATTCGATACGACGACGAATATAAACCAATAGTAACTGATGGTGGGAAGCTCACAGTATCTGTT
>CBFDAW010000417.1:0-3811 GCA_965602865.1 uncultured Thermoplasmata archaeon | reverse complement strand
GCTAAAGACAGAAGTTTTTTTAAAGACTAAGTGCTATTTTGTAAACTCCGGTTAAAAAGAAAAAAATTAGAGCAAGAAAACAAGTTTATTACCCCTCTATTTTGGAAAGTCAAGATTTTTCACAACAAATAAATCAAAACCAAAATTTACAAATAAATAACATTCCCCAAAAATCACCCACATCATATTACCAACAACCACATGAATATGAACAACAATATCTATCCACGCCACCAGCTCATATATCACAACAAGAACGAAATCAAAGAAAAAAAGAAAATTATTAATCTTCAATTCAAAAAAATATTAACGAAAGGGTAAGAATATGCGGGAGGAGCGATTTGAACGCTCGGACCACTTCTGGAATAGATCTTGAGTCTATCGCCTTTGACCATGCTTGGCTACTCCCGCGTAAGAAATTAATAGTCCAAGTCTCACAATAGTTTATTATCGTATATAAAATTAATTTATTAAGGTTGTTGGTTTTTTAATTGAAGATGGCTATTTTTCCACAAACCCGCCTCTTTCATCTTCCAATAGACATCACTTAAAAGCGTGATCGATCATATCCTAATATTCTTTCAACTTCTGCTCGAATACCTTTCTATGCGGAAAACCCAACGACGATGCGAACGTGTTGAAGTCGATTTGGTTTCGTCCGCGATTCTTTGCCAGATCTTGTAACTCACGGATACGTTCACCGACGATTGAATAGCATGGTGCATAGCCAGGCCTACCTTGAAATAAGAATATCTGGTCAAAGATTAGTTTTTTTGAAAAATCAGTATATTCATTAGCCCAGTTAATGAACTCGGCTATTGTTTGTATATGCATATTTATCCGAATATCTCCAATTGCGCGTAAGAATCGTATTATCCTCCAGCGTAGAATTGTGAACTCTGACTCAAGCAAGAATAGTTTTGGATCCGCAATAGTCTTAAGGATATTCAAGAATTCTAATTCAATACCACTGAGATCCTGTTCTGGTTTTTTAATAATTTTTCTCAATAGTTCCAGGGATTCCCATTCCCTGTAGAATGAGATGCCATCACTAATAGATAGCGCCAAAGTGGTGTAGATTAAATCAACCGTAGAAATCTTGGCGTTGAATTTAGTGGCGGAGTTGGAGAAATGTACGCAGTGACCAAACTCCTCATGAATTATTAATTGAAATAGATCCGATGGGTTACTGGCGGGTGAGCGTGCGGGGTCAGTTGTGACGAAAAATACATTGAACGGTTTTTCGGTGTGTATATTTAATGGCCACATAGCACCCGTGGTGATGATATTCAATAGATATTCCGGGGTTTCCAAAATGTGAGTGCTGTATTTCTGTGTTATCTGGACTAGGTTCTCCTCCATTATTTTTCTTAGAGGTTTGCGGATCTTTATTATAAATTCCAATAACTTTGATTTATCGATGTTACTGTGTTTGGTAATTCTATCGGCTACTATTTCTACATCAGGATCAACGTTTAAGATCGTAGCCAGTTTTTCAGTGATCGCAATAAGCATTGGTCTTTCCTCATTAAGCCAATTAAGAGCTAGCGCCTCGATCTCACCAGGGGTTTCAGGATACCCATACATATCTTTCAAGATTTTCGGATAAATCTCCTTTCTGCCAATATTTCCACCCTTTGATTCCAAAATTGGGAATACTTCTGAAAAATCACCCTTTTTAATACCCGTAACTAAAAATTTCTTCATATAATTTTTCAGTTCATCTCGGAGTTCATTAAATACCGCTTTGAGTCCCGGGGCTTCTTTTTCAATTGATGCAATAACCCCTAATAAACCAAGATAATTATTAACGGTCAGAATCTTAATCTCGATAGACCAGGATTTCGCATTTATTCGTTCATTAATAGTTATTAAAGCGTTGATTATATTTTTTGTTAACTTGGCAAGATGAGGAACATTAATACTTTCTTTCGTAATATGGCTAAAATATGCCCACAGTCCGTTGTATAATACAAACTGTGGTTCTTCGAACTTCAAGGTTGTCTCGAAACAATTTAACAAGCCAAGGTTGACACTATCTAAGGTATCGACCTTTAATTCGTCGATTTTCCCCAATATTCGATTTATATTTTCATCTGTCGGGTTAAAGAACTCGCCTGCTTTTTTTTGCACACCAGATTGGAAAGCGGTATCTGGTTGCAGCTCCGACCAGATATCGTAAATATCCTGTTCAAGCTGATCCATTTTAAACTATCCCATGGGTTTCTGTCCTTTTGCAAAATAAAAAAAAATGTGAATGATTACTAAAATTAAGAATTTAGGTCTTCTCCTATATTGGTAATCGTATCTTTAAATACACTTTCCATATATATAGGTTATCATCATTTTCTAATTAATTTAAATAAAAATAGCCATAAAAAAATGGGCCAAGCCGGATTTGAACCGGCGACCTCCCGGTTATCAGCCGGGTGCTCCAACCAAGCTAAGCTACTGGCCCTTAGGTCTGGGAAGGCGAACATCTGAAATTGTTTCTTTGTATAATTGTTTATCATATTTCCATGGGATAATAACTACGGGTATATCCGTTTTTTTAATGATTTTATCTATGATCCATGATGCAACATTTCTTCCTTCTGTTGCACCCATGATTATTAAATCGACTTCTTCGAACTTGGCAATCTCGATTATGGTTTGGGAGATCTCACCAATTGCCGGTTTAAGTCTAACATGAATCCCTAATTCTTTAGAAACACGATCGAAGATATCCAAGGCAAGATCGCCTTCTCGGCTCTCACCTTTGTCTCTTATATGAACTATCAATGCCTCTGAACGTAATCTTTTTGCGATATTCAGAATATATTCTGCATTTTCCAAAGCGGGGACTGGTCCTGAGGTTAACACCATAAGCTTTAGAAATGTAAAATCGTCGCTATAGACCATATGTGAACCTTAACTGTGTTTTTGATATTTAATTTTATCATCTCAATTTTTATCGTGCCACAAACATACAAGGTTTACAATGGTTTCAACGGCTTTCTCCATTGCGGGTATGGGAATCCATTCCTGAATACCATGAAAATTCATTCCACCGGTGAAAATATTTGGCGTGGGTAGTCCTTCGAAACATAATCTAGCACCATCGGTTCCACCCCGGATGGAGGTAAGTACGGGTTCAACACCCGCCATTTTTGTAGCCTCTAAGGCATAATCTACTACTTCTTGATGCTGGCTCAATATCTCAATCATATTACTGTATGACTCCTTAATCTCCAGCTCTATCTCTGCCTTTTGCCAGCGCTCGGCAATGAGGTCCCGGACTTTATGTAAGAAATATTTCTTATTCTCCATACCCTCTTTTGTGAAGTCCCGGATCAGTAATCTCGCTTCAGCATAATCAACTTCGCCTTTTAAATGGTGAACATGAAGGTATCCTTCCTTAGCCTCGGTGGTTTCCGGGGCGGTGGCGGGAGGGATCATACTAACGAGTTCGGAGATTATTCGGATCGCGGAGACCATCTTACCTTTTGCACTCCCCGGATGAACACCTATGCCCTTAATTCGAAATGTAGCACTTGCGGCATTGAAAGTCTCATTTTCCACCTCACCCATGGCACCGCCGTCAATAGTGTACGCATATTGAGCGCCGAACTTATCTTTGTTGAAATATTTTGTTCCGGCACCCACTTCTTCATCGGGGGTGAAACCTATTTTGATAGCACCATGTTTTATCTCGGGATGTTCCAAGAGATGATGGACCGCACTCATAATTTCCGCAATCCCCGCTTTATTGTCAGCTCCAAGTAATGTGGTGCCATCAGTTCTGATTATCTCCTTACCAACCCATCTTTTT
>CBFDAW010000416.1:0-3818 GCA_965602865.1 uncultured Thermoplasmata archaeon | reverse complement strand
ATCACCCTCACAAAACCCTCGAAGACCGTCTAAATCCGAACTATGCAACCGGCTCCAGTTCATCAGATCCGCAAGTCCGATTTCGCCTTTTCGCATATTCATTATATCAAATAAACGGTTGCGCCATTCCAGATACTTATAACAGATTCTAACATGTGCCTTTTTCTGTTGCGGAGGTTCTATATCACTGAATCCCGAGGTGGCGAGCAAACTCACTCGAAAATTGCCAAGGCTTTGATTTTCCCCCGTGTTTACCTTAACTTCCTCGCCGTCACCGGGAATTGCCTTTGCTATTATATGGTCATTGGCTATACTTTTTATAGTCACACCCAAAGTACATTTTACACCCAATTTTATGATCTGATATTCTCGTGCCCAATCATCATATTTTGTATCAAATTGCGGTGCATACTTGTACTGGTCTGATGAGCAGACATCCCAGAGAAATTCTGGATAGTTCGATTTAACATAGATATCTTTGATCTCTTCAACATGATAATTATATGCATCCGCTTCAATCGCATACCCTTTCTTAGCGCCCACAACATATAATGTTTCTCCAATGCCCGTGGCGTGTAATTCATCTACTGCTTCTTTGGTCAACAGCTCGACCGCCTCATCTTCGGTGTTGGCAATTTGGTATGCGTATCGGATCCAGTCGAAGTCATCCCAGGCATTCCTACTCGGGTTGGTGTACATTAAAGTGGGACAATCGTTGGTGCCGAATGAAATGCCAGAACCGGTTAACACCATCCCGGGTTTCATGATCTCCGGTGGTTTATCATTAATCGAGGTAGTGCCGATTATTCGATGCTCGAGTGTAAAATCCATGGTCTCTCCGGTTTGTGGATGATGATAAGTATAATGATACCCTGGCTCACAAATAAACAAAACTTGTACATCGTGCCTTGACGGGTCCCGGACCTTCATGTGCAGATTATACTCACCGGCGGTGGCGGTATTCATGGCTATTATCTCCTTACACTCCTCTTTATACCCGTAAATTTCCGGTGTTGAATTATCGCAGTTATATTCAGTGCATTTTGCAACGGCTGAAACATTGCATAGTAATCCACCCACGATCAACCAGAGTGACAAATACAGAATAATATTACCCGATATTTTTTTATTCAAACATAACCCCCGGATCAGGTAAAAATTTTTCATTCGATTCTTATTAATGCTTTATTAATTATTTATATGTTCTGTGAAGCGTGAACTCAGCACTTTAGAATAATAAAATATATATTTATGATATCTTTCCCTCAAAACCAGATATATAGGTCCAATTGACCCGATACACACGGCACCAATTAAGCGCGTTTGGGAGCGGTGTGCTTAATGACACGGTGTATGGATATATCTCATCCTGACCATTCTCAGCTAACCAGCTAGTACCCGGATATCTTTCAATAGATACCGTTTCGTACATAAGTTCAAAGGGCTCATGGTTGAATTTCTCGTACACTGTCCCGTTTATCACCCTTGGTGTCTCATTGATATTTGACTGCACACCGTCTCTGACCATCACGCTGTCAATAACGATATACCCCACGCGCCCGTACTCTTGGCCTATCCCATGCCCTAATAGCTCGTTCAGGCATGCGGTATCGTTCCAGCGTGGTTCAAACCAGAGGTTATACGCGTAATCATAGGTAGCATTAAACCCACGCTGCCAAAGCACATTACTAATTCGATGGTCGGATGCAACGGTTGTATTGGCGGGTGCATTGTCTTCCAGCCAGATTATCGCATCATTCACCTGCGTGGAGAGGCTCTCTTCGAATTGGCTGGTGGTGCGCTGGACTGCATACGTTGTGGCACCAGAAACAAGCATTACGGCAATGAATACTGCAATCATTGCCTTGGTTTTCAGAGCAATTTCTCTCCATTCCATACCATCTTTCAATTCGATCAAAGCAAAGAAACCGATGGCGCTTAAGATACATATTGGATAAGCAATATACTCCAGGAACCGAAATGGTAATAGAACAGAATTCCAGCTGAACACGCTAAATATAAACACACCCAAAACCGGATAGAACATTCCTTTGACCTCTGATCCATACACTGCGAAATCCACGCGATTGGCGCCAACAATTGCTATGGAATAAATAATCAATGTTGGCACAAGCAGTACCAGACCTACCGTGAGGAACGTAAAGCCCGTGCCAAGATCACTCAGGCTAAACAACGCTGCTATTACGATTAAAACCAAAATCACGGTCACGACCAATATTACTTCGGTTCGGGGCGAAAATAATCTGGGTTTATAGTTATACCCACGGCGATATTTTAACTCCAGAAATGCAACCATGAGTCCCAGCAATAAATAAAATATACCCACTAAAACGATAGGTGATAGGTACAACCCACCTTCCATGAAGCTATTAAACACTGGTGTCGCAATCAACGCCCAGTAAGCAAACGTTATTGCTGTCAAGAATACGACATAGATAATATCAGTTTTAAAGTTCTTTGGACGTTTATTTGTGTTAAACCCACGAAAGAAAGTAATGCCTATTATGATGACAATATACACAAATGTCGTGAGATGATGCGACATTATCAACATGATCGTGGATATGTACAGAGCATGTGTCACCCATGGCTTGGAATCCTTCCGCAGGAAAAATAAAAGCGATAGCATCAGGAACAGATGCCCAATGGTAAGCGGTGCGGCATGCGCACTCTGATATGCGTGGAACGGGTTTAGCGCAAGCAATAACCCGGCAAGAAGTGGTATGTACTCTCCAGCCATTAACCGTTTAACCACATAATAGAACACCACCACGGATAATGAGCCAATGATCGGTGATACGACCCTAAGCAGGATATCGATGTCCACGCCAGTGATTATATGCAACCCTGCAATTATAATATACAGCATTGGAAAATAATGATACGTTTGCCCCCAGCCCGTGTACGGCCGGAACAGTTGCGGGTCTTCCACCAGTGCTTGGCTCAAGCCGTAATAAATCCCGAAATCATTACCCCAACCCCAGTTAAACCATGATGGTATACCCCTGATCATGTATGCAACAACGAAAATCAAAAGGAGATATTCGACCTCCCTTTTGGCGGGTTTCCACATGCAAGTACGATACCTAATCGGAGTATAAAAAGTTCACGCCTTTTATAAAGCAAAATCCCAACGGTTGATGAAAAAAGGCAGGGGGATAATTAGGGGCAAGTTCCTCTCATATATTTAAGCTGCTCCTGCAAATTTGTGCCTGGTTTATGAGACTGTTTAGCTAATTTGAATAGAGTTAATTTATGCTGATTAGTCTAGGGAGCTAGAACAATTTACTGTATAAATTGTTCGGGGGTAGAAATTCTAATTTTTATTATATTATACCCCTTAGAATTTTTAGCTCAAAATAATTCTTAAAAGAATTATTTATGCATTGGAAAATCCTTTGGCTTTTCCAAAATCGAGAGTCTGGGATGAGCTGTTGATGATTAATCGAGAGTCCATAGATGCATAAGGTGTGAGTACACTACGATTTAAAAATGATGCAAATCGTTGGTGAGACCGTTACAATTTATTTGTGTAGGTAATCACTGGCTGGAGCAGGGGAAGTTCCAAACGAGCCCTCGGACCAGCGATTTATTTTAATAACTGCTCTTTTGGGTTTTTAATAGGATGATTATATTGATTTTTAATTGCTAGGTAAAATCCCAAATTCAAAGCTCAAAACTTCATGAAAATATGATAAAATAGAGAGTAAATCTTAATTTCACTCGATCTTAGAATTCCTTTATCACCGATTTTCGCCGACATTTTATATCTTATAATACAACCCAACCCCCTCACA
>CBFDAW010000415.1:0-3822 GCA_965602865.1 uncultured Thermoplasmata archaeon | reverse complement strand
ATATATCATAAACATCTACAAGATCGTACCAAAAAAGATATTCTTTGATATTATAATCATTTGGAACCTGATCGCACTCTTCTGCTATCAAAATTGCATATCTATCATTACATACATTTGGATCTTGCCAACCACCATTAGAAATGCCACAATCAGTTTCATATTGATCACTCATCCCATCATTATCAATATCTTCAAAACCATAGAATAGGGGATTTGTGAAATATTTCAATAATTCTTCTTTATCAACCATTCCATCATTATCTGAATCGTCTTTTATTGGATTTGATATATAATAATGTTTAGTATTAGTTACTGTATCTAATGGAGGATTGTCAAATTCATCCGAGTTTGCTTTATCATTGTTATTTTTATCAACAAATAATTTTGATTTATCACCATAGTATTCATCACCATCCCATAGACCATCACCGTCATAGTCTGTGTTGTCCGGATCCGTTTGAATATTATTAACTGTAACTTTTAGTGTATCAGAGGCTCCTTCTCTATAATCCTCATTACTTACTGTAACTGTAACGGTATATTCTTGCGCAACTTGATAAGTATGAGTTGGCCATTGTCCTTCACCTGTAGTACCGTCACCAGTCGAGTAGCGCGGGGGAGTCTCACCCCCACGCCCTCACAGAACCGGACGTGAACCTCTCGATTCATCCGGCTCTTATTGTCCAAACCATTTAAATGGTTTTGTCTTACTTAAGGTGATTTGAAACCGACTCCTGTAAGCCGGCTCCGAGGGGCCAAACCCTCATCTCTCGTGCAGCTTCGTGGCGCACAAATACCAAACTCAAAAATATCAAATATCTTATCTACTTTGGGATTTTAATTTTGGGATTTTCTTGGAGTTTGGTATTTTTGGATTTGGGGTTTACCCTTATCTTTTACTCTACAAATATTAGAATAAGTACAATGTAAAACTTCAATTAATTTGATATATCACACCATTATCCTCGGGTTCGGGAGCCACTTCGTTAGGCTCTACTTAATTTCCGCTTATCAGGCTCTGATGATATTTCGTTGGTTCAGGTTCGTGTACTTTATTATAGCTCTTAACCCCTATCCTGATTAAACAAAAATAAATCAGAGCCCGCTCCTATCTCAGTAAAAATAAATCAGCACCCGCTCCTATTTCAGTAAAAAAAAACAGCACCCGATCTCGAAAAGTGATAATATGACGAGTAAGGAATAATCCAAACGAACCCTCATACCCACGTACCAGTGATTAATATAATTAAGAAAGCAAAACGGTCGCACCCTCGACCCAGCGTATAATTTTATTATATAATCAAAGCGGTCCCGCCCTCCTGCTAAAGATTATAATCGTCATAATAAGATAGTAAATTAATTTAAATACCCACCCAACCATTCAGAAATAATGATAACTTGTGATAAATGCAAACAACCTGCCGTTACATTTATTAGGTACAGTGGAGCACATCTCTGTAGTGATCATTTCATAGAATTCGTTGACAAACGTGTTAAAAAAGAAATCAGTAAACAGTGCCGATTGCCGAAAAATGCCAAACTCGCCGTGGCACTTTCCGGCGGAAAGGATAGTACTTTAGCATTATACATGATAAAAAATATCTTCGGCAAACACCGTGATCTTGAGTTGATTGCTATCACTGTAGATGAGGGTATTGCAGGATATAGACCAAATAGTATTAAAGCTGCGAAAAAAACTGCCAACGAGTTAGAAGTACCGCACTATATCACCACATTTTCCGATCATCTGGGGTTCACGCTCAATACCATCGAACCCCACACCCACGAGCTAACGCCGTGCACATATTGCGGTGTTTTCAGGAGGTTTCTTCTTAATACAACCGCCAAAGAATTGAATGTTACGCGCCTGGTTATGGGGCATAACCTGGATGATATGGTTCAATCGATCATTATGAACATATTCAAGGGCGATCCTCAAAAATTAGTACGGTTAGGCCCCCATAGACATATCCAACCCGGTCTTATACCACGGTTAATGCCGTTACGAACCATCCCAGAAAAAGAATCTTACCTATACACTATGTTATCCGGCTTGACCATTTATGATGGTGAGTGTCCATATGCAATATACGCCCAACGCGGTTTATTTCGTGATATGCTCGCACGTGCCGAAGATGCTACCCCAGGCACTCGGCATGCGATACTCAGTTTTTATGACCAGACAATAGAGGCACTCACACAACACTTTACTCCTGCAAAATTAAACAAGTGTGACCAGTGCGGTGAACCAACCAATAAAAAAAAATGCAAAACTTGCATTCTTAAGAATGAATTAGAAAATAAAATAAAAGAATAAATACGAGCTAGTTTTCGATTTTTTCAATTTTTTCTGACTTTTTCCACCACCGCATGATAATTATTACTTACTCTAAATATATTTAAAATCCCCAGTTTGGTTTTTTTTAGTAATTTTTCAAGTTCATCACGGTAGAACAGATGATAAAATCGTTGCACTTCACGGCTGCGTTTACCGATCCAGGGCACATACACATCCCCAAACTCGCAGTCCGTTGGCGGTGTTTTTAGTTGCCGGGATAATTCGATTGCGAACCGTTTCTGCTCGAAATCCCAGGCGCTAATGAATGCTTTACCACCGATCTTGAGACACCGCTTCAGTTCCAATAAACTCTCAAGCCGTAATTCTGCAGAAGGTAGATGATGTAATGCAGCTACAAATAATGCGCCATCCAATGTCGAGCTCGCAAGTGGTAATTTAAAGACATCTCCTAAAATTAGCTCCATATTTTTATCGAATTTCTGCTGTTTAGCCTTCTCATTGGCGATTTTCAGCATCCGATTTGAAAAATCCAAACCAAGAATCTTGAACCCGCGCCGAACCGAGGCTAAATAAACCATATTCCTCCCATTTCCACAACCTAAATCCAGGATCAAACCATTCTTGGGCAGTTCCTTGACGAACTCCATAGTGTGCGGCCATGGTTTGTATCGTGTAACATCGAACTCCGCGGCAATATCATTGAATGTATTTTGGATCGATCGTAACTTATGTATTGAATTTAAATTCTCTATTTGCATTTGATCACGAACCAGCCACCAATCCACAATCAGACATCTTGCTGTGGAACAATATCGCAAGATTTACAGCGATGGCACATAGTTTTGAACTCCAATGTAGATAGCTCATATTTATCCAAGATCTCTTTTTGTTTTTCCCCGAGGTACACCAAGCGTTCAGGCGGTACGGGTCGTGGCGTAAAACCTAAAGCTTTGGTTAGCTTTGGAATATTATATTCATTCAACCGTAATGCACGCAAAGTAGCGGTCACACCATTCTTAGCTAGATCTTCTACCGCTTTTAAAACATCATCATCAGTTTCTCCTAACCCGAGGATTAGATTGGAACATATCTTATTACGGCCAAAGACTGTAACTGAATATTTCAATGCTTGATAAATATCATCATAAACCATACCATGACAAACTTTATCGAATATTTCACGATTCGGAGTTTCTAAATTGATCTTGATCTCATCGGCACCGGCTTCAAACAGTAGATCCACATCCTCTTTTGCAGTAAGGTATGGTTCTACACCTATCGGTATTTTGGGTAATCTATCACGAACTGCTTTAATAATCTTCACCATGTCTACCACGGTCTTATGCGGTGACTCAGCAACGCCGCTTGTGATAGCTACGGCTTCTAAATCCGGGTTCTGTTCATGTGCTAGGATTAATTCAATCCACCGTTCCACTGTGCATGCCTTACGGTCTTTATCTAACTCCGGGGTCACGCAAAAACTACAATTATAAATACATCTACTAGTAATATTAATGAAT
>CBFDAW010000414.1:0-3827 GCA_965602865.1 uncultured Thermoplasmata archaeon | reverse complement strand
GTAATAAATGCATAAAATCATGCCCAATGAATATAAATGTATTAAAAATGAATAAAGATATGGAGTGCATCCGTTGCGGTCGTTGTGTGGACGCGTGCCCCGAGGATGCACTGCATATTGTCATAGCCAATAAAATTGTGAGATGAGGTAAAAAAAATGAATTCAGAGCCCGATTCAAATGACGAGATCGACTTGGATGATTCAGACCAGGTTTTTAAATCCGCAAACCCAAGCCGGGGTAATAAAAGCCGCCGAATCATTCCCGCGGAAAAATTGATCGAAAAAGAATCACAGGGATTAGAGTATCGTCAGTTTTTAGGTTTGATATTAGTAGTTGGATTCCTGGTCATCGGCTCGGCGGCGGGGACATATGCAGTGCTTGATAGTCTAATGAATGTACCGTGTCTGGGATGCTTGGGGTTGTATCCAAATGTTGACCTGGAATTTACGTTCGATACCGTGGATGGTAAACCACACCCCGGATATGTCCTGGAAGCGCTTAAGGACGGACCGGTTTTCATTGAATTTACCCAGAGGGATGAGAATTGTCCGCCATGTGGACGTATGCGGCCAAAGGTCGAGGAGCTGGAGGATGAATTTAGCGAGCAGGTAGTATTTTTTATAATAAATGTCGATGAAAATGAAATCTCTAAAATATTCCAAGGAGAAAAACAAACCGATCCATTAATTACAGAGAAGGATTCGTATCATGTCTATGATATTGAAAAGATCGCTGGTGGTTTAATAGCAACGCCGACATACATTATAATCACTTTAGACCAGGCTACCGATGGAACTGTTCGCCCGAGTTTCGCCGTGGGCTACGGTGAATTCGAAGAAGAAGATGCACAAAAAACCAAAGATGTACTCGCCAAGACTCTAGAATATGCTCTAACCATGTATATCCATTATAGAGAAATGTACATTGCATAATAAGGATATTAATGTGAAAACAATCATTATTAGATAATATCAATTTCTTGGTATTCTGATATTTTTTGGTTACCCAATGAATCCTTTACCTCAATTCGATATTTAGTCATTGCATCAGGATCGATTGCATCCGGCACGGTCCATTCATATCTATATTTTTTGGTCTCCGGGTATGTTTCCGTCATGGGCTCGGGTATGTAACATAACTCGCCCGTGCAAATTATGATATTTATCGATTCTACGGGATTTGTTGAATTGATTTTGACCTTAATTATTACCTTGTCGTTAACGCTTACTTTTTGTGGCTCATGGTCAATGCTCACAAATTCAATCACTTCCTCCGGAACCGGTGTATTATTGTCTCCATTGGTCGTGTTGTTTCCATTTACTGGTTCGTTATTGCCATTCCCATTTTTATTGTCATTATCGTTATTATCATCGTCACCAAAACAACAACTAAATGCAATAACTGAGAATATTATGATGACCATTACTACTATTTGTTTGAATTTCCGCGGTAGTGATTGCATATTATCTGCTCCTAATTTATAATAATAGTATTCCAGCTATTTTAATTTAATGCGCAATATAACCTTAGCCTTGTTGGTACGACTTTATTGGTGGTTTTCGGTTTTTAGTTACGGAACTGGTAGGATGCTTAACTGTCACAGGTGGCAAAGTTAAGTTGTTGTAAATATCGACCGAATTTGATAAATAAATGTTTATTTAGGTGTGATTGAGAGTACACTCACTCCCTTTGGTCGTTCGCTTGAGGTTAGAAGTAAAGGATTGAGGTTTAGGGAAAAAAACCAATCCCAAAACCCAAAAACAAAAAAAAAGGATTTTACTATATTTCCATGAGAACTCACATTTTTGATTTGGGATCCTGGACTTGGTATTTAGCAATTTAACAATAATGATGCTTTGTAACTCGCTTGCATTCAGGCTTGCTTTGGCGGCTCTTGGGGACTGGGTAATAGTGGTTTTTCACCGGATTTTAATGGAAAATTAGCGGCGTCTGTCATGGGTAATTGATCTTTTTGTGGTGCCGGGATATTCCCTGCTGGTGGTTGGCTAAAGGGTGCCGGTGGAGCTGTTTCGCCCGGAGCTTGCATTGGTGCTGCGGGCGGGGTTTGCATTTGCGGCGGGAATGGGAACGGCGACGGTGGTAACTGGAATCCCAATTGCTCTTGCCCTACACCGGGTACACCAAGGAAGGGTTGTACTGGCGGTCCGGGCGGTGTTAGAAAAGCGGGCGTGGAAAAGTCGAGGGTTGGCTGCACTCCCGTACCCTGAACCTGAGCAGCCTCTGACTTTTTCCGTTTGCGACTTATCAAAACAAATAAAATGATTAATACTAATATTATGATTATTATAGCGATTGCTCCAATCATCAAAGCCATGTTATCCGTCGTTGAACTCTTTTCATCAGTAGATTTGATCTCCTCGGGGGCGGAAGATTTTTTCTTGGGATCTGTAGAATCATCCCCGCCGGGTTTTCCATCATCACCAAGGTATTCTTCTAGGTTTGAAAATCCATCTCTATCCAGATCTTTTTTAGCGTCCAATGAATTCAATGGATTTAACTCATATTTTAGCTCCCAAACATCCGGGATATCATCGCCATCATCATCGTCATCTAAAATATCGGGTGTGCCATCAGAATCCGTATCCTTATTAGTATCTATGTCCACTGTAATAAAAACCTCCGCAGAACTCTCTTCACCCTCTCGGTCAGTGACCGTCAAGGTTATTTTATGAAAACCTGTTTCCAGTTCAGTTGTGAATTTGGTATCCACAGATAATACATCCAAGCTCGTATTCGTAGTCCATTTAAATGCAAGACGCTCTTTTGAGTCATCGATAAGTAGATCGGGATCGTCACAGGTTCCTTTGAATTCGATCTCTTTGCCTGAGACGAAATTCGAATTATCTTTGGGTAAGACTATCTCCGGTGTATTTGGTGGATTATTTACGTTCTTAACCGTAAATGTAAATGTGTTCGATGCTAAATTATTGGTTGATTGTTGATCGTTCACGGTTATCTTGACCTCGAATATGCCCACATCATCGTTGGTTGGAGTGAATGCTATTTCACCGGTATTAGGATCGATATCGAATAATGATGTGTCATCGGAGAATATGAGTGCATCATTATCTGCTGGGTCATAGCCGGTTACAATTATATTTACCTCGTTATTTTGTTCAACTTCAATGGTTTCCGGGGTGGTTTTTACTTTGTTTGAGGTCACTAACCAATTTTCGGTGGTATTCAATATTGGTTTGTCATTCACCGAATTAACGGTCACGGTCATATTGCCAAGCACCGGAGCTGAGTTTGGAATGTCTGTGGCTTTGAAAGTAATGGTCTCCGTACCCCAATAATTTTCTTTTGGTGTTAAAGTTACCAAACCGGTGTATATCTTAATTTCAAGGTTCTGTGTAGCGTCATAAGTATACTCCAAAGAATCTCCATCCGGGTCTTTGAAATAATCGTTCAGGTCTAAGAATTTCTCCAATTTCTCGTCTTCCTCGAGAGTGGTTTCCGGCAGTGATTTAATCCGTAGTGGCGGGTCATTATACGAGCGCACTTGGATCTTAACATTATCAGTAGCCGATACTCCCGAGTGGTCCTTTGCGGAAATCGTGATGGTTTCATTACCATTCCAGTCTAGGTTCGGGTCGAAACTGATATAATTATCAACTGAAATGGTCACCACTATATTCTCATTTCCGGAATAAGAAAACGTAAGCCCGCTCTGAGGGTTTGAATTTAGATCCGGGTCCATATCCACATCATCGAAAACTTCAGCAAGATTAAATTTATCCTCAACCGGAATATCCTCAAATGTAGTGAAATCGTTCATAGGATTAGCCACAAAGGGTGCGTCGTT
>CBFDAW010000413.1:0-3829 GCA_965602865.1 uncultured Thermoplasmata archaeon | reverse complement strand
CGTGGGTTCCAATGGAGATTATGAAACTCCAGGTGGTAAAATCTCGAACTGCTACGCAACTGGTTATATCAACGGCAATCAGTATATCGGTGGGCTCTTAGGAGATAATTTTGATGGCACGGTGGAGAACTGCTATGCGACCGGTAACGTGAGCGGAAACTCTAGTGTCGGCGGGCTCGTGGGACACAGCTGGGGTACGGTGTCCAACTGCTACGCCACGGGAGACGTGAGTGGAACTGGTGAAGATTTCGGCGGGCTTATGGGATATGGCTCCCAGGGTACAGTGAACAACTCATATGCAACAGGTAATGTGAGCGGGACTGGTGATTATTTCGGCGGGCTCATAGGATATAGCTCCCAGAGCACTGTGACCAACTCATACGCGACCGGTAACGTGAGCGGAACTGGATATTATGTCGGCGGGTTCGTGGGAAGGAACAGCGGCACGGTGGAGAACTGCTACAGCGCAGGTAAGGTCACGGGAAATACTGCTGTCGGAGGATTTTGCGGTCATAGCAGCGCAACCATGTCAAACTGCTTCTTCGACAATCAAACCTCAGGTATGACCACCAGCGACGGCGGGACAGGTAGGAACACATCACAGATGAAGACGAGGAGCACATTTACGGACGTGGGTTGGGATTTTATTGACATCTGGGGAATTATCGAGAATTACTCTTATCCATTTTTCAAGAATTTCAATTATTCAATATCGATTGGCGACATAGTGGGCCTCAACAAAAAGGATGCAGATGAGGATGAACCGTATATGACAGACTACGATCTAGATATCATTAGAACAGATTTGCCGGGTGTTACTCCAAGTATTAATGATATTTCCGGGACCTGGAATATCGAGACGAACGCATCATTCCTCTGGATAAATGACACAGGCGTTCTGAACGGTACACCACGAAATGAGGATGTGGGGATATATTTCGTAAATATTTCTATTATCGAGATAATGGATATAACGGTAACAGAATACACAAACTTCACACTGACCGTTCACAATACGAACGATGTGCCATATATCATGTCTTCACCACCATTGACAGCTACCGAAGAGGAGATGTATAATTATTTATTGGCAGCAGGCGATAACGACCTCAATATATCTGTCGGGGAGCTCTTGACTTACACCCTTGATTCCGCTCCTGATGGTATGAACCTCGATTCGGCCACGGGTTTGGTCCAGTGGGTACCAACGAACGACCAAGCCTGTCATGATCATACCGTGATCGTTAACGTAAGTGATATTGCCGGAGCATTCGATACCCAGGAGTTCATAATAAATGTAACCAATACGAACGATGACCCCGCGATAACCAGTACTGCCGTTACAACCGCCGTGGAAGACGAGATGTACGAATATCAGGTCACTGCTAGCGATGACGATCTCCTGAACCCATCAATAGAACAGCTTACCTTTTCGTTGGATACTGCGCCGGAAGGAATGACCGTAGAGTCCGAGTCAGGTCTGATTCTGTGGTTACCTACCAACGATGATGTGGGCAGTTACTGGGTGAATGTCACTGTTTCTGATCTGAGCCTAACAAGCGATTCGCATAACTTCACGCTAACGGTAATAAATTTTAACGACGCGCCATTGATCATTAGCGAGCCGATCATTGAAGCTACGGTTTTGGATCCGTATAAATACCAATTAAACGTAACCGATGTGGATATCGGAGATATTCTTACATACACTCTTGACACCTGCCCAGAGAATATGGTGATAAACGAAATCTATGGGTTGATCACCTGGACGCCAAGTCTAGAACAATTAGGTGATAATCCGGTTATAGTTCGTGTCAGTGACAGCAACACATCGGACACACAGGAGTTCAACATAATTGTAACTATCCCAGCCAATTTTGCACCTGCGATCACTAGCGAACCCGTCAAGAGCGCTGTGGTTGGTGAGCAGTATCGTTACGAAGTTCTGGCAGAAGATGACAACCAGGATGATGTGCTAACATACTCATTGGTAGAGCACCCAAAGAATATGCTCATTAATGCTGATTCAGGTGTCATTCTCTGGACTCCGAGCGAGGACCAACTTGGAAAGCACACGATCATCGTAAAAGTATCCGATGGCAAGTCATTCGTGTTACAGACGTTTGATATCGAAGTGACCCTTAAGAATAATAAACCGGAAGTCACAGAAATACCCGAGCAGACCATTATGGTTGGCGAGAAGTTTAGCTATCAGGTCGCAGCAAATGATCTAGATATCTTAGATATTCTGACCTTTAGACTGGAGAACGCGCCGATAGGCATGGTGATCAACTCTACAGGTACGATAACCTGGGTGCCTAATAAAGAGCAGATTGGTAAACACACCATTACACTCAATGTCTCGGATGGCAAGGAGCATTTATTACTCGAGTTTACGATCAATGTAAAAAAAGAAGATTCAACAACTGGTGATTTTGATACTATAACACTGGGGATCGTGATAATTGTAATTATTTCGATCATAGTCCTACTGGCAGTTGCTATAATCATGACGAAAAGAAAAAAAGCACAAAAGGAAAAGGATAAATTTGCATCTCCTAGTATCCCAGGGCAAGAAGCACTACAGCCCGTGACGATGTACCCGCCAAGTGGGCAGCAAACACCAAGCACTACTGTTGCTCAATCATCAACCACGGCGACCATGCCAGATATTCCGCAGACCATGACTGCCGGTGAAAGTACGGTTCCTGTACAGACACATTCGCAATTGGGTACAGCCCAACTTCCGGAAGTGACCGGCAACCAGTTACCCCAGGTATCCCGGGTACAACCGTCGCCGCAGCTGCCGCCGGCGACGGGGACCGTAACAGTTGAACCTGCACCTATAATTCAAATGGAAATACCCCCGGTGGCTGTGACACCGACGGTTGAAGCGCCAATAATAGTGACAGAACCGCAATACACAGCAGAATTGCCGCCTGATGCGTATGTACAACCGCAAGCACAACCACAGGAGCCGACAATGGCAGCACCGCAACCAACAGACGCACCTCAGGAGGTGCCTACACCCACAATTACTCCTGGACAACAGCAACCACAGGTGAACGAACCCCAATCACATACTCGGAAACCCCTACACACCCACAAACTCAAACTCAACCTCAACAACCAACTCAGCCACAACCAATAGATAAACCTCAAGAGCAGCCTGCACCAGAAATTTCAAGTAGGCATTAATAGAAGAGACTATTACTACCTAAACATAAGAAACATAATAAACAGTGGAAAACTTTATGTTTTATATGTTTTTTATGTTTTTATCAAAAGATGATATTATGCGGAATCCATTTATGCGTTCAACAGGAATGTTGCCCGAGGTTTTTATTGGTCGTGATAGAGAGATGAAAGAGCTGAAGCTATCTTTTGAGAATACTAAGATTAACCGGGCAGAACAGACAATAATGTATGGATTGGTAAAACATCAATTCTTATTAAATTCAAGAATGAAATTAAAAGCATTGCTAATGTTATTCGTATTCCGTTATATGTAACAGACAACATTACAGAAATTTGCGATTTAATCTTAAGAGAGGCTAGGTCACAATTACATCTAAAAAGTGCTAAACTTAGAAAACGACTGAGTAATTTGGGATTCTCATTTTTAGGAATTAGTGCTAGTATTACTTTGGCAGATGTTCAAAAGAATTTAGAAGTATGTTTATTCAATTAACCAATCCAAGTAAAGCAATAATTGGTTTTATCGCGGAATCAAAAAAAAAAGATATAAAATACTATGAAATTAAGAAAAATATTGGCTCAGAAATTTCTAATTATCTTATTGAACTTGTTGATAAAGGCGCTTTAGTCA
>CBFDAW010000412.1:0-3843 GCA_965602865.1 uncultured Thermoplasmata archaeon | reverse complement strand
GAGAGGATAAGAATTAGAATTGAGGGGATAATCTCAATATCTGTTGAAAAAAATGAATTGAATATTCAAACGCCCGTTGGTATGGAAATTAAAGATAGTAATTTAAAAATATTTTATAATGATGGCATGAAATCGGATATAAATGGAAATTTTAAATTATTAGGTGAAAATATCTATTCATTTGAACTAGATGAATTCGATTCAGAAAGGGAAATCGTGATTGATCCGTTATTATTTTCTACTTTTATCGATGGGGGAGATATGGATTTCACCAATGATGCGGTGTTCGATAGTAATAATAACGCATATATAACTGGTTATACTACTTCCAATAATTTTCCAACCATGCCCGGAGCTTATGATACTTCCTATAATGGAAGTGCAGATGTAATTGTAATTAAACTTAATGATATAGGTTCTAATTTGATATTTTCAACTTATATCGGAGGAAGCGATAACGATTTTGGTTTAGGTATTGCTCTAGATACTGCTGACAATCCATATATTACAGGTTACACAGAATCTATAGATTTCCCCATAACGTCAAATGCATTCAATACTTCACTATATGAGGAGGATGGTTTTGTATTAAAATTGAACTCTGCAGGGTCAGGATTGATATATTCTACTTTTCTTGGTGGAACTAAATCTGACACGGCAAATTGCATCTATGTAGACATTTACGGGAACACTTATGTTGGTGGAATAACATATTCATCAGACTTCCCCACTACCGCTAATGTGTTTGATACTAGTTATGCCGGTGACGGTGATGGGTTTATTATAAAACTTAACTCTTCGGGTTCAGGTCTTTTATTTTCTACATTCATTGGCGGATGGGAGTTGGAATCAATTTACAGTATTACCTTGGATTCCTTGAATAATATATATGTCACAGGTTATACTTCAAGCCATAATTTCCCAATCACAATAGAAGCGTATGATGAATCGTATAATGGTGGATTTGATGTTTTTGTGACTAAAATGTGCTCAAACGGCTCATCATTACTTTTTTCTACATTCATTGGAGCACGGAGTGGAGAATATGGCAATGATCTTGAGATTGATTCATATGGAAATGTATATGTCACCGGTAAGACAGCGTCAACAAAATTCCCGACAACAAATGATACGTATGGTCAATCACACTTTGGTGGTTATGACGTGTTTATCATAAAACTAAACCCGTCTGGGTCAGAATTAATCTTTTCAACATTTGTTGGAGGTCGCGATAGTGACAGTGGTGAGGGGATTGCCGTTGATGGTGAGGGAAATGTATATGTCACCGGTAGAACAGAGGCGTCGGATTTCCCGATAATCCATGGCGTTCATGATTCAAGTTTGAATGGCTCGGATGACGCTTTCGTTTTTCAATTGAATTCAAACGGGTCTGAATTACTTTATTCTTCATATATTGGCGGAAAAAATTGTGAATTCGGTAAAGAGTTAATGATTGATATTAATGGAAATGTTATTATTGTTGGGGGGACCGATTCTTCGGATTTTCCTATCAGCGTTGGTGCCTATGATGATTCTCTAAGAAACGGTTATTGGGGAATTTTTGTGTTGAAACTTTCCCTTCTCCTCCCGCCGTCAGCACCTCAAAACTTAAAGGTAAATTCCGGTAATAATTTCGTTGAGTTGAATTGGTTTCCACCTGCGGATGATGGTGGATGTGCCATCGATGGTTATAACATCTATCGCGGTAATACTAGTAGTAATTATATTTTATTGAAATAGGTAGGCAAAGTACTTTCATTTAATGATACTACCGTGACAAATGGTGAAACATACAATTATATTTTGACTGCTTTAAATGAAGTGGGAGAAGGATTATTTTCCAAATCGATTATTGCAGTACCTATGACTATCCCCACAGCACCGCAAAATCTCCAGAGCGGAACTGGTGATGGTTTTGTAAGTTTATCCTGGGGTGCGCCGACCGATGACGGTGGCTCGACCATTTATGAATATAAAATATATAAAGGGTCGATTTCTAAGGATGAGTTGGTGATCGATTCAATTTCTTCCGAGTTCAATTCATATAATGACACATCTGTAAAAAACGGGAATTATTACTTCTATTATATTACCGCAGTTAATTCTGCGGGCGAATCGCCTCCCAGCAATGAACTCAATGCACAACCTGCAAGGTTGCCAACACAGCCGCAAGATCTTCAAGCCAGAGGATATAATAAATATGTATTATTATCCTGGGATGAACCATCTGATAACGGCGGGGTAGAAATAATTGAATATAGAATTTTCCGAGGCGAAGATCTTGTTGAGACAATTCTAATTACAACATTAAGTGGGAATGTAACTTATTATAATGATACGTCGGTCTCAATTGGAAAATTATATGTTTATTATATTACAGCATTGAACAGAGTGGGCGAATCTATTCCGAGTAATGAATTAACTGTTCTAGCATTGGCAACGCCAGAAGCACCCGAAGGTTTCAAGGTTGAACCTGGAAATGGCAATGTAACTTTATCCTGGGATAAGACGGGTAATGATTCTGATATTTTTATTACCGAGTATAAAATATTTAGAAGCCAAAATCCTGCAGGAAAATATTACCTTGCCTCCGTACCGGGAATTAATACAACATACCTGGATACTTCTGTTACCAACTGGCAAAATTATTATTACTATATTACAGCAATTAACATAATTGGAGAGTCCGCCGCATCCGAGGAGCTGCTTGCAGTGCCGAAGAAAAAGCCATCACCACCAATTAATCTAAATGGCACCCTCGAAGATGATTATATTCGCATAAGCTGGGAACCAGCCAGTAAAGAGGAATATTATATTATTGATGAATATCAGATCTACAGAAGAACGGGTATTGAAGGATGGAAATTCTTAGTTAATGTAACCGGCAAAAGAACATATTATCATGATTCAGATATTGATAAAGAAAAAGAATATTTTTATCATGTTACTGCCGTTAATGAGATGGGTGAAAGTAGACCTAGTAAAGATATATTGATAAGTCCACTAAAAAAGAATACAGGTAAAAATAATGAGATAATGACTCAATTAGTTTTGTTAATGCTTCCAATTATAGCTGTAATTGTTTTATTTGCATTAATTTTTATTATTTTTCGAAAAAAAAGAGCTTCTAAATCAGAATCAACTTCGCAACCACAATACACGGAAATTTCCGCATTACCCTATAGAATATCAAAACAATCTACTCATCCTAATCCGCCATCCATTCGTACGCCGCAACAGCATTATCCGCAGCAATATCCACCCCAAATAGAAGTATCCGCCCACTCAACCCAACCTACCCAACTTCAACGCTCCCAACATCAACAATTTCCACGGAATCAGTTTTCAAAACAGCAAACCAAATAAGATAATAACCTATTCTCCCAATCTCTCTTTCATCAACTTGGGTATATCAATCGGTCGCATAGCCACCGCAACACCGGCTGCTTCTAATGCTTTGATTTTACTATCCGCCGTTCCGCTGCTGCCCGTGATGATCGCCCCGGCATGACCCATGGTCTTTCCCTTGGGTGCTGCGCGACCGGCGATATATGCTACTACTGGTTTTTTGATATTACGGTCGATATACTCCGCCGCCGCTTCTTCGGCGTTACCGCCGATCTCGCCGATTAAAACTATTCCTTTTGTTTCGGGGTCCGCCTCGAATTTATTCAAAAGATCGATAAAGCTTAACCCGACAATGGGGTCCCCGCCAAGACCTATTGCGGTTGTTTGTCCCAAACTTGCTTTCGTTAAATCGTCGACAATCTCATAAGTGAGTGTGCCGCTGCGGGATATTAATCCGATGTTACCGGGGCTGAATACATGCGCCGGCATCACGCC